>JACIWR010000030.1 GCA_014360845.1 Anaerolineae bacterium | reverse complement strand
CACCCCCCAGAGCCCCAGAGACCAGAGTTACCAGCGGCCAGAGGCAAAGCCGGGAGCAATGACCAACCGAAAACCGAAGTACCAGTTCCTGTACCCGGATTGTACCTGAGACGGTAAGCGCAGCGCAGGAGCCTCGCTACAACGAGGAACGCGCCGCCGCGCAACACCCGGAGGACACCAGAACCGGCCGATTCGTCCTCACGTCCATCTTTTGGATTATATGGATACTTGAAATCGGGCTTTTCCCAATCTCCTCCCCAGAGACTGTGAGTCCACTCCCACACGTTGCCGCTCAGGTCCTCCACCCCATACGGACTGGCCCCGCCGGGAAAGCACCCCACCGCGCTGGTAGTCCCAATCCCTGTATCCCCGTAGTTGGCCCGCTCCGGATCCGGCTCGTTCCCCCAGGGAAAGAGACGTCCATCTGTCCCCCGCGCCGCCTTCTCCCATTCCGCCTCGCTCGGCAAACGCACGGTGAGAGTTGTGGGTTGCAGGTTCAAGGTTTCGAGGTTTAGGGTTTCAAGGTTACGGGTTTCAAGTTCACCATCACGCCAAACCCGCAACCTGTAACCTGCAACCCGTAGCCACTCCTCCAGCCAGCGACAAAAGGCCAGCGCCTCGTACCAGGTAATCCCTACCACCGGGTGGTTGGCCAGGTTGAAAGGCTCACCGAAATCATAGGGGCCTGCGCGAGGTTCGTCATCCAGCACCCCCTTGACCAGGCCTTCTTTCCACACTCCGGCCCGCTCTGCTTCCACCCAGTATTGACGTTCCCGGTAGCCACCGGCCTCCACGAAGGCCCCGAACTGGGCGTTGGTGATGGGATAGCGGGAGATCAGGTAGCCATACGGGATGTTTGTGGTGTGTTGGGACTTCTCATAATCATAGGCCATCTCGTCATCGTCCGCGCTGCCCATCAGGAACGGCCCGGCGGGCACCTCGCACCAGACAATGTCCGGTAGGGGCGCGGCATGCGTCGCCTCTACGATGACGCCCACGCCGGGACGCGGATCGCCCAACCTGGCCAGGGCACGGCCGGCGGCGGCGCGCTCCACGGGGCTCAAACGGCCCAGCCGCAGCAGGTCCGCCAAACGGTGGCGCACCCGCCCGCTCAGGTCCCGCCCCAGGGCGCTGTCCTGCACACGGTTCAGCCCCATCTCCACCAGAGCCTCCCCCGCCAGCCAGACCTTGCGCCAGGCTATCTCATCGTCGGCTGCCTGGGCCGGGCACAGTTCCCCCACCAGGGCCAGAGGTTTGTCCACATCACCGCCCAGGTACACCAGCCGCCCCACCGCCAGCAGCACCACCTCCCGCCAGAAGACGCCCTCCTCGACCAGTCGCGCCGCCTGCCCGGCAAAATCCGCCTGCGCCGCCAGGTGCGCCCCGGCCAGATACTCCTGGAAGGTACGGTGCGGGAAGGTGTACACCTCCGGCGCCCGCTCCAGCAGCAGCCCGGCGCGCAGCTTCATCACCTCCACCACCCGCTGCGCCCAGTCCCGGCTTCCCTCCGGATGCAGTTCGGCCAGGGCTTTCTCCAGCCGCAGCTCGCCGATGTCGGCCAGGGCTTCTTCATCCGCAGCGCCGCCCTCACGATGGGCCTCAAAGGCCAGCCGCCACAGCACCCGCTTCAGGTCCACGTCGCTGCGCCCGGCCTTCAGCAGCAACTGCCGCAGGCGAGGAGCCTCCTCTTCCCCGGCTTTGAACTGCTCCCAGCGCCACAGCAGAATGTCCACCGTGTCCTCGTAGAGCAGGGCGCGGGCATCGGGCAGGCGGCCTTTGTGGGTGTGCACCAGGGCCATCACCGTCAGCAGCAGCGGGTTGGGGGCCAGGCGCCACAGGTCGGGACGGCGTACCGCCTCGCGCAGACGTTGGGCCAGACCCCGGGCCTCCTCCACTTTCACCACCCCCAGCCGGGCCAGTTCATCATACCAGGCGCCGATGAAAGCATCAATCTTCTCCTTATTAAAGGGGGCTAGCTCGAAAGAAGGGAACCCGGCCAATTGCCAGGCCGGGTCCTGGTAGGAGAGGGTGCGGCAGGTGACCACCACCCGGCTGCGGGGATAGCGCCCGGCGAAGACGGCCACGGCGTCGCGGACGCAGGTGCGCTGTTCTTTGCCGGGGATCTCGTCCAGGCCGTCCAGCAGAACAACGGCCTTCCCTTTCTCCAGGGCATCGTGCAGGGGTTCGGCGGCGAAGGCCAGGTTCTGGGCCTGCAGGCGGCTGATGATGAAGTCCCACAGGTGGCAGGGTTCGGCCTTTTTCACCTCTGCCGGCAGCCAGCGGGCGAAGTCGCGCAGGACGACGGGGATGGGCACCACCTCGGCCTCGCCCGGTGGCCAGCCGGGCAGCCGTTCCAGCCAGCCGGCCTCGGGCTGCAGACCGTGAGCCGCCAGGCAGAGGGCCAGGTGGCTGACGAAAGTGGACTTGCCGGAGCCGGGGTCGCCCAGGACGACCAGGTGATGGTTGCCGATGGCCGCCTCCAGCACGCCCAGAGGTCGGGTTTCACGCTCCTCGAATAATGCGCGCTGCTCCCGTTTCTTTTTGTCCTCCTCGCTCAGCGGCACCTGGGTCTTGGTATCCAGGTTCACGTAGACCTGGGCCAGGTCCAGGCGTTGCTGGCCGCCGGTGGGGTCGCTGGCTCCCACGTCCACGCCGCGCAAAGGCAGGTGACGGCAGGCGCTGATCAATACCTGGCGGTAGATGCGCAGGGCCTCGGCGGAGTTCTGCGGCGGCGGGCCAAAGTAGATATTGCCGACAATGTCACGCCCCACAGCGACGCCGCCCGCGCCAGCAGCCACGCCGCCGACCTGAGCGATGGCCCCAGGACCTTCCACCTCAGCTTGAATCTCGGTCTGGACACCCAGCGCGGCCACCGCCGCCCGGTAGGTGTCATCGTCCAGGATGCCGCTCTCGTAGGCCTGGCGGAGTTGCGCCAGACGCTTGGCACGCTCATCGCTCATTCGTCCTCCCCCTTCGTGACGCGCACATCACTCCGGCTGTGATCGCCCACCACGTTGCCATCGCCGGTGATGATGGTGCTGCCGGTCACGCTCCCGCCCACGGCTACTCCACCGGCCCCGGCGGCCACCGCGCCTTCTCCCTGGGCGATGGCTCCGGAGCCCTTCAGCGTGGCCTGGTAAGAGGGGCCGGAGACCAACCCGTGCTGCTTCAGCAGCTCCAGCAGGGCCTGCGCCTGCCGCACCACCTCGGCGTCCTGAGCTGCCCCCGCCGTCTCCAATTCTTCCTTCAACACCGCCTGCCGGGCCTCGGAATCGGGTTTCTTCTCCACGCCCGCCAGGGCGGCTTCCACGTCCCCTTTCCGGCCAAACTTGCGGACGATGAGGGCTTTGAGGCCCGCGTAGCCGTCCTTGACCGCCTGGGCGACCACGTCTTTGGCCGCGGCCGTCGCCCCGGCCGCCAGGGCGGAGATGATCACAGTTAGTGGATCCATTTGCTTCCTCCTCGCTTTTTCAAAAACAAAAAGCCGCTTCCTGATTTGCCAGGACCGCGGCTTTGTGCTACAATCTACGCGCCGTTGGCCTGGGTGGTCAGGCCGATGGTAAATCGGGGACGAACGGAGGGATCAGCTCCAACGTCCCTTTTTCATTGCGACGAGGTCGGTGTCGTAGATGACTCTGGCGAAGAAAACCCTTCTGCACTGTTTACAGTTTAACACATCCTGGTGATAAACGCAAGTCCTGTATCACTTCTTTGCGCCAGGAAGTGACGAGTTGTCAACCTGTCGCCTCCGCTCCAAACAGTTTCAGGACTCAGGCCGGGTCAGTGCCCGAACTGTCTCCCGGCACGAGAGTCGCCCAAAGCGCGAAGTCACATCGCCATCAGACCACAACCAAAGACCATGCCGTCGCGCCAGCACTACTGCAAACGGCCAAGCTTTAGACCCAGACGACAGGAGAAAGCACAACCTGTCCAACCGACCCACCAGCGCTTCTTGGGCCAGACTCGTGCCCCCAAAAGCAAATGACAGTAACAGATTGTTGTCCTCGGCCTGGTTCAACTGAATCAGGCCAGCCAGTGCTGCCCGACGGACAGCCTCGTCTTCGTCATGCAAGAAAGCAGTCCACAGCACGGGATGTGCTTCCAACACTCGCAACGCGCCCAAAACCCGGGCAGCTGCAGCCCGCACCTTAGCATCGGGGTCCTTTCTCACCATCTCCTGTAAACGCCGCCGTCCTTTGACCGATACATTCCAGGGAACAGCATAACTAAGACAGATCACCGCCCACTCCCGTACCTCGTTATCCAATGAGCTCAGTGCTTCCTCCAGACTCCGGCACACCTCGGGGCGCTCCACCTCCATGCCAGCCTGCAAACGCTGATTAAGCCCTTGGTCTGCTGCTGTCCTCACCCACTGATCCTCATCCGTCACGGCGACCAGCAAACCCGGTAATACCCGTTCGTCCTCTATCCTGCCTAAACCCCGCACGCATGCTTCTCTCACCTCTGGGTCCTTGTCCTCCATCCCGGCCAACAACACTGGAAGCGCCTCCTGGCTATGCACCATTCCCAGGGCTTCACGAGCCACTTCGTTCCCTTGCCGCGCTGCCGCCAGAAGCCGCTCCACCGCTTCCTCCCGCCCCGTGTCGGCCAGCGCCTGGCAAATGTCCTCTTCCAGGAACCTCAGCCCCCTTTCTTCCCATAGCTCCAGCAGAGCCGCGGCCGCTTCCGCACCACCCAAACGACCCAACGCTTGCAGAGCCAACTCCTGGACAGACTGATCCTCAACGCACTGTCTCGCGACTTCCGCCAGGACAGGCACACCCTCGCGTGCTCCCAACTTCTCCAGAGCCTCAATCTGGTTCCAACGTGCTCCCTGCTCCCGCTCCTCCAGCAACTGCCGGGCCAGCAATGGCCCCGCTTCCTCGTCCCCCAGCGCTGCTACTGCATCGGCTGCATGCTCCCTTACCCCCACATCAGCGTGAGCGATTAGCCCCCGCAGTCGCGGCAGCGATTCGGTGTCGTGGCCCCTCCCTAACAAATACACCCCCCAGGACAGCTCCTCACCTTTCTGTTCTACAATGCAACGACCTGTTCGCACCGCTGCCTGACGATCCTTGCCGGATAGGGCACAGACCGCTGCCCACCGCAGCCAATCCGGCTCCTCTTCATCAAAGATGATTCTTTCCAACTCACTGACGGGTAAATAGCTCAGAACCGAGGACAAAACATGGCGAGCCCACAACCCTCGACCGGCTCCAATCACTTCCTTCGCAGGTAGCCCTTCGACCTGCTCCCGTTCGCTCTCCCATACCCATGCCTTCAAAGTTTCCAGAATCTCGACTCCACCAAGCTGCCATACCGCATCCTTCACCGCCCACAACCTATCCTCCGGATACCGGTGCCGCAGGACCTCCATGAGCAGCGGCACCGCCTCAACGATATGCAAACGCTGCGCTGCCTGCGCCAGCACCTGGATGAGATCAATATCATTATCCGCTACAGCTCGCTCGAGCGCCTGTACAATCGCCCCTGGCGGCCCGTTCCATTCCTCGCTTATCATCTTGCGGCAAAACGATGATAGTGTTGTCCCTCGCTCACGCCCCAGATTTAGCAGCGCTCGCAAAGATAGTTCACCACCACGTCGTCCCAGCACTCTCGCAACCGCTCTCCGATCCCGCCCATCATTATGAAGCTGCTGGACTAACCAGGCCACAATGCTTTCTTCATCACCCCCTCGCAGCGCACCGATAGCCTCCACAACTTCTAGCTCGTACTCACTCCGCTGCCCCGCATCCATATCCTCCGCTATTCCCTGCAAGACAGCAAAGGCCTCCTCCCCACCAATACGGCCGATAGTGCGGATGGCACTCCTCGCCCACCACCCGTCCCATCTACACTTCTGCAAGGATGGTATCTTTTCCACGGCTTCCAGCGCGGCCAGGGCATTTATCGCCGCCTCGTGAAGCTCGTAACGACTGTCAAAAGGATTCGGCGGACTGCTACGCCACCATTCCCATACTCGCTCCACCGCCTGTTTCCGCCACTCTCTCCACATCCCCGGCGCGACATGATACATCTGCCCTATCAGGGACGCAGCCTCCAGCCAACCACTGGTCAGCAACGTGTCATCCAAAACCGTGACCAGGGCTTGCCCCCATGCCTCCAGCCGGCTGCTGTCCTCCTCTGCCAGTAACTGACCTGCCCAATACATCACCTCTTGCCACCCCGGCCGCCCTACCAACTCTCTCACCGCCTCTGCAATGTCTGCACGCTCTATCATCGCTCGCGCCGCCAGATAGGCGCGAAACACCTCGTGCACAAACCGATAACGACCCTGGTCACTCAAGCGCAAGAGGCCTATTTTTGTCGCCTGCCTCAAAGCCCACCTCTCTCGGGATGACCACCCCTCCCATAACCACCCCCTATCTCCTGATGGTGATACATAACTTGCCCAACTAAGCTTCCTTAATATCTTCAATATCTCATCTTGCTTTGCAGAAAACTCCTCCCCCCGCTCAAACCACCGCCCCAAGCCCCTCGCAACCAGGTCTGGCAAGTGGATCACTTGTCCTTTATCCGTACCGATCAGTGTCACCCACAGTGGCCATCGTGTCAACTCTCCCCGCGCCTCCAGAAGACGAACGGTGTGAACTCGCTCCTCCACCTCTCCCTCTCCTCGACATAGCCGCGACAGGTAGGTTCGCAGCTGGCTCTCCGTCCACGGCTCCAGCCGCACTACCTGCATCCCCGCCAGATACCGCCCCACCCGCACCGCATCTCGCATGGCCAGCACCCAGCGAGGAAGTCTCTCCAGCAGGCGATGCAATTCTCCTCGCCGCTCGACTGCCTGATCCCCTCCGTCCAAGAGGTAAATCTTCTTCTCTCCCATCAGATAGCGGCGCAGTTCTATCCGCTCTCCGACACTCGTCTCAGTCCCCCGCAGCAGCTCTTGAAGCGCATACTCTAGAGGTTCAACTTCACCACTCAATGCCAGGTACGAGCTCACATCCGCAATCACCAACGGCACTGGTCGCCGGTTCCTTCCCTCATCTTCCTCTACTGCTTCAACCCAGCTTTCTCCATATCCATCCCTTGCCCACTGCCACGCCAGATAGTGAAGCAATGTTGTTTTCCCACCACCTGACGGCCCTTCCAGCACTACTCGCTGCTGTTCCCACAGATCCTCCGGTACAAAGTATCCCTCCCCTTTCCACCCCCCTTCCTTGTCGAACTTCACCCGACGCAAGGGCATCGCCACAAACACATCCTTCAACAACCTGTAACCCAATCCTGCAACATGAATTCTCTGGTAAGCCATCTCCAACAGCTTCCGATAGTAGCCAGCGGCCCGTAGTCGTTGTTTCTTACTCTGCTCCTTGGCACTGGCCCGCACCTCAGTGTCTATAGCCTCCTGCAGTACCTCCCGTCCCTTCTCGATCCACATATACGCCTGAGTTCGAGAGATGGGGTATTGGATCTGCTGTCTAACCACCTCGACCATCTCTGCATCATCAATGACCTGCTGCAGCCACTCAGTGTCTACCAGATTCTGAACTGCTTCTTCCATCGTCGGCCGAGTGCCATCATGCCAGGTCAAACACACATAGCGGGCCAGAATCAGCAATAGCCCTCCCAAAATAGACGCGCTACTCCGGTGCTGATTCAGGACCTTTCGGATCAAGTACAACAGACCAATGCTCACTCTTAAGCTAAGATAGCCCTCCTGTATATTTCTCTCTTGGAATCCCTCTTCCTCCCAGGCAGCCTCCACCAATTCACAAGTGTACAACCAATACTTGAAGTCATCCCGCAAATCTGTGATCTGCAATTCCTCTCGATACATCTTGTCCAAAACATTTTTCAGCCAGTCGCCCATCCTTGTTCCTCCTAATGATTCTTTAATCACCGTGGCAGAGTCTTCAGCCCTCATGCCCGGTGCTATTTCACGTAACCTACCTTGACTTTTGACAGACGGGTGGTTCACCTTGATACCATGAGGTAGTGGATAAGGCTACCAACGCCACTTGACAATCAAGTCCCGTTTTGTGCAAGAGCACGAGTGTCCGGAAAATCCGGACACCACAACCGGACAAAACCACTTGATAGACAACGCAACAGCAGTTACAATGATTATACACCTGGCATGAGGCAGACTTGGGTAGTCTAGCTTACTCCTTTCTCGCCAGTCTGTCAAGTCCGGCCAGCGATGCGCATCGCTTCACCATGAGCGGCCGCTCTCCACATCCTTTAGGAGAGCAACATGAACAACCTGAGCGACTACGATGCCGTGGACACCTTCCGGCAGGTCATCGCCCGCATCGTACAACGCCTGCTGGAGGAGAACGAACAGGAGAAAGAATCAGAATGACTCGCTACCCGGAAAAACAAAGAGGCCCTCCCCCAGAGGGCCTCCCCTGACCAAGCGATGATTCACTTGCTCTTTAACAACTCAATATTCAGGAGGAAAGACAATGATTGTAACTCAATTCATGCGCTCGCAAGAGCAACTGGAGGACGAAATCCGCCAGGATGTCATCGAGATCCGCCGCTTCCTGCCCCAGTGGGGCTATCGCGAGGTCACCGTCTTCAAAGAAGGCCGGCGCGGCCTGCTCTACTGCGCCCTCTGGAAACGATGTGAAGAGCCCGACGATCGCCCCGGCGCCGTCGGCTACGCCCGCGTCTCCACCATCCTCCAGTCCGATAACCACAGCCTGGTCACCCAGATCAGACAGCAACTGGAACTGGCTCAAGAACGAGGCCACGTCATCCACTACATCTACATCGACGCCGGCTTCACCGGCCGCGATGACCGCCGCCCCGCTTTCTCGCACATGATACGCCACATCGCGCAGGATAACAACAGCCAGGACAAAAAGCACATCTTCTTCAACTACATCTACGACGTCTACCGCTTCTACCGCAACCTCCACGGCCTCACCTCTCACTATGCCCTCCTCCAGAAGAACAAAGTCGAGCTGGTCTCCACCACCGACAAGAACACCGACTATAGCTCCCGCGACGGCAAGATCCTCCTCTACCTCAAGGGCATGATGGGCGAGCTGTATCTCGACGACCTGAGCCGCACCACCCGCGACAACAAGTACTCCCACGCCCTGGACGGCTACTCCAACGCCTCCCAACCACCCTTCGGCTATTGCCGCGGCAACTGCCTCGACTGCACCGATCCCAACGGCCGGGACTACTGCCCCCGCTTCGGCGGCCCCGACCTGTGGCGCGAGCTGGGCGACGACCGCAAGGTCTTTGTCCCCCACCCCATCGAAAGCGTCGCCTTCCAAATGGCCGCCAACTGGTATGCCACCGGCCAATACAGTGACGCCGACATCGCCCGCATGCTCAATGCCTCCGGCTACCAACTGAATCCCCACTCCACCCTCCCCTTCCGCCCCAAGGGCAGACCGGGCCGCCCCGGCAAAAACCGCCGCTTCGGCAAGGACAGCCTCCGCGATATGCTGCAGAATCCCTACTACGCCGGCTTTGTCCTCTACAGGCCCATGAAGAAAAACGAGAAAAACGGCCTGCGCAACCAGGGCGGCAAACGTGCCAATCCCCTGGGTCAGACCCACAAGCGGCAACCGACCGACCTCATCTGGCTACCGGGCAAGCATATCCCTCTCATCAGCCCGGACCTGTTCCAGCGCTGCCTGGAAGTGCGCGGCGCCAAAGGCCACCTCCCACGCTCCAACTCCGGCCGCACGGCCCGCGTCTTCCCCCTCAGCGGTGTCCTGCGCTGTGACCGCTGCGGTGGCACCTTCCGCGGCACCGCCGCCAACGGTGACATCCGCTACTACGAGGACGTCAAACGTGCTCAGGGCGAGTCAGACTGCCCTGTCCGCTCCGTCCGCGCCGAGAAGCTGGAGGAACCCGTCTTTGCTTACGTCCAGCAGCTCCACATCCCCAAAGACTGGTATCCCGACATCCTGGCCTACGTCTTCCAGGACGACGCGCAATGGAACGAGCGCTGCCGCCAGCGCCGCTCCCTCGAATCCCAAATCCGCGCCCTCAAAGCCGAGTTCGAGTTGCAGATTATCTCCGCCGGCGAGCTTGTCCAGGCCAAACAACAACTTGAACACGACCTGCAACAGCTCGTCGAGCAGGATAACGAAGTCGAGGAGAGCCTGGCGGCCCTCCTCGACAACTTCCCCCGCCTGTGGCAGGCGGCCTCACCCCTGGAACGAAAAACGCTGATCCGCTGCATCTTCCTCAACATCCACCTCCATGACGGGAAGATCACCGCTTACGCCCTCCGCGACCCCTTCATCCCCCTCTTCCCGACCACGTAGCCCTCACTCCGCCGGGGCGGTGCGCGACGCGGCGACCAACAGCTCGCGCACCGCCCGGCACACCTCCCGCCGCCGCGATGCCGGCCTCATCCGCGCCAGGTAGCTGGCCACCTCCTCCACCTCCGGCGGGTAGGCCGTCGGGTCTACCAGCGAGCGGTCAAAGAAGTGCATCGGCTCGTAGCCGGCGCGGGTCAGCAGTTCGTTGGGATTCACCCCAAAGTGATCGGCCAGGGCTATGCACGACTCCCGCGTCGGCCGCTGACGCTTCTTGATGTACCGCGCCAGCGAGCCGTGATCTAATCCCGCCCGCAGCGACGCTTCCCGATAGCTCTCGTTCCGCTCACGCCGCAAGCCCTCCAGGTACTCGGCAAAGGCTTCCCGGTCGTATTCCTTGCCACCTTTGGTCGGTCTGGTCACTTCTTCAACTCCTTGTAGCACTCAAACCGGCATCTTGCCCGTTGGGGCCTTGACAAACCACTCCTCCATCGAGTAGAGTGAGGCAGATCATCCCCTTAATCTACTCGCAAAAGGAGGACTCCCATGAAAGCCGCTGCTTACATCCGCGTCTCCACCACCGAACAGGCCACCGCAGGCCATTCCCTCGATGCTCAACGCGAGATCATCTCCCGTTACGCTCGCCAGCGCGACTGGGAACTGGTCAAAACCTATGAAGACGTCGGTATCTCCGGCACCCGCTCCGACCGCCCTGCCCTGCAGCGCCTGCTGCGTGATGCCGCGCGCGGCCACTTCGAAGTGGTCATCGTCCACGCCATTGACCGCTTCTACCGCAATCTCCAGGGGCTGCTGAAGGCTCTCAACCACCTCTATCAGCACGACGTGGCCTTCATCTCCATCGCCGAAAACATGGATTTCACCACCCCCTGGGGCAAGCTCACCCTGGCCGTCCTCGGCACCCTGGCCGAAATCTACATTGACAGCCTCTCCGCCGAGACCAGGAAAGGCAAGCGCGCCCGCGCCATGAAGGGCCTCTACAACGGCTCGCTGCCCCTGGGCTACTGCCGCGGCAACTGTTCCACCTGCTCCGACCCCAACGGCCTGGACTATTGCCCCCGCTTCGGCGGCCCCGACCTCAAAGACGAGTGCCCGTCGCTCCCGTTGTTCGTCCATCCTATCGAAGGCGTGGCGGTCAAGCTGGCTTACGAGTGGTACGCGACGGGGAATTACTCCGATGCTCAGATCGCGGAGAAACTCAACAACTATCAACACGTCCTGCCCGATGGCACGACGGTTCACTTCCGCTCCAAGGGACGCAACGGTCGCAGCCAGCCGGGACCCTTCAGCAAGGACTCCGTGCGCGATATCCTCCAGCGCGTCTTCTACTCCGGCCTCGTCCCTTACCGCGCCGGCAATAACGCCCGCGAGCGACGCCGCCGGCCACCCGAACTCTTCCCCGGTCGGCATCCGCCTCTCATCTCTCAGCAGCTCTTCCACCGCTGCCAGGAGGTCCGCGCTCTGATGGGCAATCATCCCCGCCGCCACGCCGATTACCCCAACCGGCTGTATCTCCTCTCCGGCATCCTCCGCTGCGCCCGATGCAAGCGCAAGATGCGCGCCCAGGCCGGAAACGGCACCCGCTACTATCAGGACACCACCCGCCTCCAGCGCACCGGCCACTGCGATCAGCCCATGGTTCGCGCCGATGTGATCGAGGAGAAGGTGGCTCGCATCCTTATGAGCCTGCAGGTGCCTGCCGACTGGTCAGAACAAGCCCTGGCCTACATCCGTTCGCCACAAGAGGTTGAGCATTTGAAGGAGGAAGAGGAAAGAGTGAAAGGACAACTGGCCCGGCTGCGGCAACTGTTCGTTGTCGGCGACATCGGCTATGACGAGTATCAGCGGGAAAAGCAGTTTCTGCATCACCGGCTGGCCGATTTGCGCGGAAATGATTATTCTGCTATAATTCAAGCTGCCGAGCAACTCGCTAGGTTCGAGGAGCTCTGGCGCACCTTACCAATGCTGGATAAGAAAAGACTGCTGCAAGCCCACCTTACAGCAGTCCTCATTCAGGGGGAAACTATAGTGGCCATCCAACCTACTTTAGTTTCTTACCCCCTTTTCCAACACCAGGAGACCTGGCGTCGGAACTGCGGGAGCGACGGGATTAGTCCAATTTCTAAGTAATTTTGGACGACACACCGCCTTTCCCAACGCGCTTGCTTTTCCGCAGCGCACTCTATTTATACCACAAAACCAAATTCTGCGCAACTGACCAATCGGTCCCACAGAAAGTCACCTGTAGCCCAGAGAGAACATTCCTCTGGGCTTTTTCGTTGCCATAGCCCGGAGAGAGTGCTCTCTCCGGGCTATTTTTGTGCCTGACGTCCGGTATTTCCCCTTATTGATTGCTACGCGAAGGAGAGGAAAATGAGCAACGACAAGAAACGCCCTGATCCCCCACGACCCGACTCGCTGGACTTCTACACCGTCGCCGAAACCGCCGCCATCCTCGGCGTCAGCGAGAAGCTGGTCTTCACCTGGATCAAACAAAACATCCTGCCCGCCATCCGCCTGGGCCCAGGTCGCCGCCTGATCCGTATCCGCCGCACCGACCTGGAGCGCTTCGTCGAGACCGATTTCCAGCCCAGTACCCCACCCGGCCGGGGCGGCTCCCTCCGCCAGGAGAGATCGCAATGAGGCGCAGAGTCCCACCCATCCACTTCGATGGTCACCGCCTGCGCGCCCTGCGTCAGCAGCGCGGCCTGCGCGTCGAAGACGTGGCCGCCATAAGCGGCATCACCGCCCGCCACATCTGGCGCCTGGAAGCCGGAAACCGATCCCGCGTGGCGGCAGTGACCCTGGCCCGCATCGCCCTGGCCCTCGATACCAGCGTGGACTACCTGCTGGGACTCACCGATGACCCCAACCCACCCAATCGTGCCGGGTAACTGAGGGCATCTATCAAAAAGGACAGGTTGTCACCATGAGCCAACTCGACCGCTTCACCAAAAGCGAACAACTGAGCCTGGCGGATTTGTTAGCCGAGGCCGGTCATCAGTCCGGTGATCAGGAGCAGCCCAGGCCGGACAGCGCCAGGGCAAATCTCGTCCACTACGTCTTCCGCCCCGGCAGTATGCTGACCCCGGATCAGGTCCTGGCCTGGGCCCTGGACGCCTTCCATAAGCGATTTGGGGAAGCACCCTGGGTGGTGGTCTGCCACCCCACCTGGGCCGAGGCGGTGAGAGCTGCTCTCAACGGCGATCACATCGCCGTTGTCCCCGTGGGCGGCTGCCTGGTCCCCGAGCTGTGGCTGGCCCGACCGGAAGAATAGAGCGAAATGACTAACGTAGCCACGACGCTGCAACAAGACATCACCCAGAGCATTCTGTGCAATGGGCCGCTGACGGGGAACCTGGCGCGGGTGTTGGGCATCTCCCTCCAGGGCTGTCCCTGGCGAGGCTCATTGCACTGCCTGAGCTGCGAGAAGACACCAGCACGGCTGTGTAACTACCAGTGCAACTCGTGCCCGGATCGGGATTGGTGCCCATGCGGACCGCGTGGGGGAGTAGGGAAGAAAGAAAGGGGTGCATAATAACATGAACGAAAGCAAAGTTCTCATCACGGTGATCATCTTGCTCGTAATGCTCGCCCTGGTCATCGGCAGCGTAATCGCCAACAACCAGCGCGAGGAATCGCCGGAAATCGCCCACACCAAAGAAGCCATCGCCATCCGCTGGCTGTGGATCAGCATGGCCCTGAAAGTGGCCTTTGGCCTCATCGTTCTGGCCTTTCTCGGCGGCCTGGCCTACGCCGCCGTTCGCCTGGCCCTGAAACGGGCCACGACGATCTACCCCGACCACTCAGGGCTGTATCCCGTGGTCCAGTGCAGGGTTGGCAACAGCCGAGTGTTCCATGACCCCAACCGCACACCCGTGGCCACCACCGTTTACACTCCCCAGGGCGTCACTTTCGTCGCCTCACCCGATCCCAGTCCCGGCCAGCTCCAGGTCACCGGCCAGGCCCAGGTCGCCCAGGCCCTGCGGGCTGCTGCTTCGGGCGTGGGCCTGCCGCCAGCAACAGCGGAGAAAATCGTCGGTGGTGGACCGCAAGACCCCCTGGTCAGGCCGCTCCCCCCGGTCGAGGTGTGGGACGTCGAGCCCGCACACGTGGCACGCCTGCTCGAGGAGATAGGCGATGGTGAAGAATAAGTATCCCGATAAGTTGCTCAACGACCCAAAGCAAGAGGTAGCCGAGGCCGCCCGCCGGGTGCAACAGGCCCTCACTAGGTTGGGCCATTGCTACCTGACCAAAGATGGCCGCCTGGTTGAGGTAGGCTTCTCGCGCCTCGGCGTCGTGGGCGAGCAATACGGTCTGCTGGAAGTGGACACCACCCGCCTGCCGCCCCGGGTCAACGTCGCCCGCCTGGTGCATCCCGATACCCTGCACCACCTGACCGCCGTGGTCGGCAAGCCGGTAAAGAGGTTGAACACCACCGGCCTGACCTACTGCGTCGTCCTCAAGCCATCTCCCAGGAAACGGCTCCCCAAGCGCATAGAGCTGGACCTGACCACCCGCCCGGCGGGTGAGTATATGGTCCCTATCGGCGAGGGGCGTGAAGGCCCGGTGTGGCGCTCGCTGCTGGACACCTCGCACGTCCTGATCGGCGGCGAGTCGCGGTCGGGCAAGTCTACGTGGCTGAACGCCATGCTCGTCAGCCTGCTGAATGTCTACGGCCCGGACAGTCTCCGCCTGGCTCTCGTTGACCCCAAGAGCGTGGAATTCGTAGCCTATCGCGGCATCCCGCACCTGCTGACCGGCGTGGCCACCGAGGTGGACGACGCGACCGCCGTCACCGAAGCGTTAATCGCCGAGATGGAACGGCGGCAGAGCCTCTTCACAGCAATCATGGCCCGCAATCTGGTCAGCTACAATGCCAAAGCCGACGAGCCACTACCCCTGGTCATAGCCGTGATCGACGAGGTGACCGACATCGCTTTGCAGGCCGGTCTGCGCTCACCCTTTTACACCAACCTGATCCGCCTGGCCAGCAAAGCGGGCAGCTTCGGCATTGTCCTCGTCCTGGCTACCCAGAACCCCAAGGCCGAGGTGCTGAACACGCTGATCAGGGGCAACATGAGCACGCGCATCGCCTTCCGCGTGGCCACCCCGGAGCACAGCCGGGTGATCCTGGGCGTCGGCGGGGCGCAGAACATCCCGCAGACTATCCGTGGGCGGATGATGGCCCGCCTGGACGCCCGGCCGGTGGAGCTCCAGGGCTACCTGGTGGACGACGACGTGGTCAAGGCTATCACCAATCGCCTGCGTGCCCAACCGCCATCGCCGCTTTCGACCGAGGAGGCGCAGCTCGTCCTGTATGCAATGCACTACCTGGATGGCCTGTTCAAGATCCGCGAGTTGCATGAGGCGTTTCCGGGCCTCAGCTACCGGCGCATCAAACGCATCTCGCAGCGCTGGGAACGGCGTGGTTGGCTGCGGCCTGGCTCGACCCGGCGTGACAGCAAGGTTGTAACGCCCGAGCTGGCCCAGGTGGCCAATGTCACTCTGGCGAACCAGCTCTGTGGGGTCGGCCCCCGGCCAAAATCTCGGTCACACGGTCACACGGGTCACACGCGGTCACACGACGTGGAAAATGGTCACACGGACGGTCACACGGGGGAGAGTTGAGAGATGAGCCTGTCGTTGATGAGAACACGGACGGAAAAGAGCTTTTTCTTTGGCCGACCGCGCCCCGCGTCGGTCGAAAGCCACGGAGAAACATAGTAAGAACGGGGGAGTAGTAAGATGCTATGCGATAAATGCCTGAGCCTGATGTATTGCCAGTTGCCAGCAACGGCTACAAGAGTACTGGAAACCCTGGGCAGAGCATCGCAAGATGGCGAGGACTTTCCATACATCGATACCACGGCTAAACTCTCCGGCCTGAGTCGCCACCAGGCCCGCATCGCGTTGCAGGTCCTCGCCGGCGCAGGATTGGTGTGGGGGCAGGGGTGCTATGGCCTCTCGGACAACGGCCACAGGCTCCTCCACCTGCTGGCCACCAACAGCCTGCCCGATCCGGCAACATCGCTGTGTGATAATTGCCTGCGTGAGATCGGTCAGGGCCTGTCACAGGAAGCGTTCAAGGTGTTAGCCGTGCTGAGCAACCCGCGCTACGCAGTGGCCGGCTGCAACACGACCAAGCTCATCGGCCTGACTGGACTGGGAATGAGTGCATTGCGTGAGGCCCTGGTCCGCCTGCAAGGTGCCGGGCTAATCGTGTCTGCCCGGGGCCGTGCTCACCGCCTGGCAGAGGATGGCCACCGGCTGCAAATCCTGCTGGCCAGGCCAGCTCCAGCGCCATCGGCTCGACCTCGGCCAACGACAGTTTCGACAGCCCCTGTGTGGGCAATGTGAGTGTAATTTAGTGAGAGGGGGGACATACCACCATGAGCAACAAGAAGAGCAAGAGAAGTCTCGATTTCGCCTTCATCGGCTTAGGCGAAGGGGGCGGACGCATCGCCGGCGCTTTCAACCGCCTGAAGTACACGGCCGGGGCAATCAACACCGCCCAGGGCGACCTGGCCGGGCTGCGTCTTCCACCATCGGCCAAGCTGCACATTCCCATCGGCGCCGGCGGTGCAGGGCAGGACCCCACCCAGGGCCGCCGGGCCGTACTGGAGCACGAGGACAGGGTGCGCGCCTTCGTGCAGGCCCTCACCCTGACCGCCGACCAGGTGATGCTGTGCGTCGGCGGTGGCGGGGGCACCGGCACCGGCGCAGTGGGCGAGGTAGTCCGCATCTGCCGCGAGCTCAAAAGACCGGTCGGCGTGATCTATACTTTGCCTCGCACCATCGAGGGCACGGCCGTCAAGGCCAACGCTCTGCAAGCCCTGGGGAGTCTCTACCAGTTGGCCGAGATGGGGGCGATCTCCCCCCTGGTCGTGGTGGACAACGAGCGCATCGGCGCGTTGTTCCCCAACCTGCGCCTGGGCCAATTCTGGCCCAAAGCCAACCTGCACCTGGCCGGGCTTTTCGACGCCTTCAACAAGCTGAGCACCCAGAAGTCGCAGTTCCTCTCGGCCCTGGACGGGGCCGACTACCTGCGGCTGCTCAAGGCGGGCAAGTGCGCTGCCCTGGGCTATGCCGAGATCACCGACCTGAAAGCTGCATCGGCCCTGGCCCGCGCCCTGGCCGACGCTGTGCACGGCGGCTTGCTGGCCAATGGCTTCGACCTGGGCACTGCCAGTGCGGTGGGGATCGCTATCGTCGGCTCGGCCAACACCCTGACTTACCTGCCCGCCGGCTATCTGGAGACCGCAATCAAGCTGGTCAAGGAGACCGTGGGCGGCGGGTATACCTTCACTGGAGTATACGCCGACTCAACCGTGCACCGTAAGCTGAAGCTCTACACTTTCTTCGCTGGACTGGACCTGCCGATGGCGCGGGTGGGGGAGCTCGCCCAGGAAACGCAGGTGGAGGTGGGCCAACTCCAGGAGAAGCTGACCGCCCGCACTGCTGCTCCCCTGGCAGGACTATTGGGTGATGGCTTGGCCCTGCCTACGTTGGAACGGGGATGTGGCGCTGGTGCTACCATTGCTGACAACGTGTTTGCGCAGTGGGCGCAGTGAGAGATGAAATGATGGAGAGCAATTGGAAGAACAAGCCGGGAGGTAAGCAATGAACCAGCAGGTTCAGATTCGAAAAGTCGGTCGAGACGTATATCGCGTGGTCTACGCTAACCGCTGCTTCGTCGTACACCACGCTCGCCAGGTCATCCGGCGCACGGGGCGCAGTCGCCACTTTGTAAAGTTCCTGGAGGGTTTCATCAACAACGGCCTGACCCGCTTTGCGATAAGTCTGGGGGTACCAACTCCGGCAGAACTGCGTGATTTCCTGGCCCGCCTGGGCCATGCCTGGAGTGGACTCCAGGCGGCCCTGGAGCGCATGGGTGAAGCCCTAGGCGTGGCCGGGGGCCTGGCCTTCTGCGATGGTTTCGACCAGCGCGTGCGCCCGCTGATGGCGCCGGTGACGGCATAAATGCGACCGGCGAAGCAACCGAGACTTGATTGAAGAAGGGAGCAGTTTAAAGAGAGTCATGGGACTAGACATCTGGTTTCGCGAGGACATCCTGCACGCTTTGCAGGCCGCCGATCAGGCTTCGGCCACCACGGCGGCGGCTCTGGAACATGCCCTGGGGGGAGCTGAAGGGACCGGGGTAGGGGATCCCCGCTATCTGCGGGCCTACCGCGAGGGCTACCGCGCGGCGCTGGTCACCGTGGCCATAGCTTTCGGCATCGAACCGGC
>JACIWR010000003.1 GCA_014360845.1 Anaerolineae bacterium | reverse complement strand
TCGTAGCCCCCGTCCCGGGGGCGTCTCGGCTGAGAAAACCGCGCAAAAGACAGCATCTTGCCGCATGGAACGTCCCCGGGACGGGGACTTGGAGCATAGGCTGAGTAGTCACGTTCTTGGGATTAATCACCGCTAGCGAAGCCAGGAAAGACACGCTGAACAGGCAGAATGGGGGGAAGAGTAATACGGAGTAAGGGAGATGAAAGCGATAAAGTACATCTACTGGCAAGATGATGATATGTGGCTGGGGTACTTAGAAGAATACCCTGACTACTGGACTCAAGGGAAAACGATAGAAGAGCTGGAGGAAAATCTGAGGGATATATACCGGGAACTTACCGGCGGGAGTATCCCTTACGTTCGAAGGGTTGCCGAGCTAGAAGTAGCATGAAGCGCAGAGATTTGACACGCGAATTAGAAAATGGGGTGCGTATTGATTCGTCACGGGGCGAAACACGACTGGTATCAGAACCCAAGGACGAAAGTATCTCAGCCTGTTCCTCGTCATAGGGAGATTAAGGAGTATCTGGCGAGACATATTATCAAAATGTTGAAGGATGAAATCTAGTCAGCACTTGTGGCCGACCGCGCTCAGCTAGCACCGCGCGGCGGCGGAAGCGCAGTGCTAGCAGGTCGCTTTTGATAATTCCATCGCAAAGGGGCGATTTTCAACGTGGTCATTAGCGTAATCGGATGGGCTGGAACTGTTAAGACTTTTGTTTTCCTGAACCGCTCGTCAAGGGTGGCGGCAAATCTGTCATTAAAGGACGTTATGGCGTTGGTGTATTTTGTATAGAAACCCGTTTTCCACAAGAAAACGGGTTTCTTGCCTTGAAGAAGGAGCGAGTGATGAGGTTACACGAATACCAATCTAAACGAATCTTTGCCGAGTATGGCGTCCCTATCCCCCAGGGCGACGTGGCCCGTTCCGCCGAGGAAGCGCGCCAGATCGCCGACCGTCTGGGCAAGCCGGTGGTGATCAAAGCCCAGGTGCTGGTCGGAGGGCGGGGTAAGGCTGGTGGTATTCTTTTGGCCCGCGACCCCGCCGAGGCCGAGGTCATGGCCGAGCGCATTTTGGGCATGGAGATCAAGGGCCTGACGGTGGGCAAGGTCCTGGTGGACGAGGCGGCGGACATCGTCCAGGAGATTTATCTGGGCGTGGTCATTGACCGCGCCGCTGGTCGCCCGGTGATGATGGCCTCCAGTGAGGGCGGTGTGGACATCGAAGAGGTGGCTCGTCTCACACCGGAGCGCATTGTGAAGGTAACGGTGGACCCCTTCCTCGGCCTGCGGGAATATCAGGCCCGCGAGCTGGCCTTCGGTATCGGATTGAGCCGCGCCTATCTACGCGATTTCGTCCGCATTGCCCGGGGCCTGTACGCTGCTTTCCTCGGCTCTGATGCTACCCTGGCGGAGATCAATCCGCTGGTCATCACCGCCGCGGGGGAGTTATTGGCCCTGGATGGCAAGATGATCATTGACGACAATGCCCTTTTCCGCCATCCCGACTTGGCCGAGTTGCGCGATTTGGCCGAGGAGGACCCCTACGAGCAGGAGGCGCGTCTCTTTGGCCTGAGTTACGTGCGGCTGGATGGGGAGATTGGGTGTATGGTCAACGGGGCGGGGCTGGCCATGGCCACGATGGACCTCACCAAGTTGTACGGCGGCGCGCCGGCCAATTTCCTGGACATCGGCGGCGGGGCCAAGGCCGAGAAAGTAGCCGCGGCCTTGCGCATCATTCTTTCCGATGAGAATGTCAAAGCAGTGCTGTTCAACATCTTTGGCGGGATTACCCGCTGTGATGAGGTGGCCAGAGGCATCCTGGCAGCTCTGGAGGAGGTCAAGCCGCAGGTGCCTATGGTGGCCCGTCTGGTGGGCACTAACGAGGAAGAGGGGCGGGCCCTTCTGGCCGGAGCGGATATGGTCACGGCGGAGACTTTGGCCGAGGCCGCGCAGAAGGCGGTGGCCCTGGCTCAGGGGAGGATGGCGTAAGCGATGAGCTGCATTTTCTGCGCCATTGTGGCCGGGAAAGCGCCGGCGGCTGTGGTTTGGGAGGACGAGGAGACCCTGGCTTTCATGGACATTAACCCGGTGAGCCAGGGGCATGTCCTGGTGGTGCCCAAAGAACACTATCGCAATCTGTACGACATTGATCCCGAATCGGCGGCGGCGGTGATGCGCACCACGGTGCGCGTGGCTCGTGCCGTGCGCGAGGCTTTGCGCCCCGACGGGATGAATCTGTTCCAATCCAGTGAAAGAGCCGCTTTCCAGAGCGTGTTTCACTTTCATGTGCATATCATTCCCCGCTGGTTCGGCGACGAGCTGCGACTGCCGCCCCAGGTGCAGCGGACGGACTTCTCGGTCCTGCAGGAGATCGCGGCGCGAATCCGAGAGCGTCTGTAAGACAACTCCTCAAGAGTTGTCCTACACCACATCACAGGAGAGAGCCAATGAGCATTCTGGTTGATAAGGATACACGTCTTTTGGTGCAAGGTATCACAGGCCGTGAAGGCCAGTTTCACACCCGCCAGATGTTGGAGTATGGCACGCAGGTGGTGGCCGGAGTCACCCCGGGTAAAGGCGGGGAGTGGGTGGCTGGCGTGCCCGTGTTCGACACTGTGCGGGAGGCCGTAGCTGCCACCGGTCCCAACACGGCCATCATTTACGTGCCGGCCCGTTTCGCCCCAGATGCCATGTATGAGGCCGCGGATGCGGGCATTGAGTTGGTGGTGTGCATCACCGAGGGCATTCCCGTGCTGGACATGGTGCGCGTCAAGGCGTATTTGCAGGCCAAGGGCACGCGGCTCATCGGGCCCAACTGTCCGGGGGTGATTACGCCCGGAGAGGCCAAGGTAGGCATTATGCCCGGACACATCCATATCCCGGGGCCGGTGGGTGTAGTCTCGCGCAGTGGCACGTTGACCTACGAGGTGGTGCACGCTCTGACCATGGCCGGGCTGGGCCAATCCACGGCGGTGGGCATTGGCGGCGATCCCGTTATCGGCAGCACTTTCGTGGACATCCTGGCTCTCTTTGAGGATGACCCGCTGACCGATTACGTGGTGCTCATCGGCGAAATAGGGGGCACGGACGAGGAGCGGGCGGCGGAGTTCATCGCCGCGGAGATGAGCAAGCCAGTGGTGGCCTTCATCGCCGGACGGACCGCACCGCCGGGCAAGCGCATGGGACACGCGGGAGCGATTATCGAGGGAGGCACCGGTACTGCCGCGGAGAAGATCGCTGCTTTTGAGAAAGTGGGAGTGCGCGTCGCCAGCCGGCCCGACGAGATACCGGAGTTGATTCGGGAGCTTGGTTGATGGGGCGTGAGGCGTAAAACGTAAGGCGTGAAACGGGAAACGTGAAGCGTGAAGCGTGGGGTGACTGGGTCACGCTTCGCGCAACGGGAGAGTACAGTGAAGTACTGGAGAAAACCGCTAGATTTGGCGTCCATCCGCGTACCCCATGGACGGATTTACATCATCCGTGAGCGCTGTAAAGGTTGCGGGTGGTGTGTAGCTTTCTGCCCCCGTCAGGTGCTGGAAGTGTCGGACGAGTTCAACTCCAAGGGGTACCATCCACCTCGTGTTGTGAATGAAACGGCATGTGTGAGTTGCGGGCTTTGTGAGATGCTCTGTCCTGAGTTCGCCATCTACCGGGTGGAGGAAGAGCGGGAGGTGGGGGCTTTATGAGCGAGAAGGGTCTTCTGACCGGAAGTTTCTTCATGCAGGGGGACATCGCCTGTGCGGAAGGGGCCATTGTGGCCGGTTGCCGCTTCTTCGCCGGTTACCCCATCACCCCGGCCACCGAGATCGCCCAGCGCATGGCCGAACGTATGCCTCAGGTGGGCGGTACTTACATTCAGATGGAAGACGAATTGGCCTCCATGAACGCCGTCCTGGGAGCTTCCTGGGCCGGGGTCAAGGCCATGACCGCCACCTCGGGGCCGGGCTTTTCCCTGATGATGGAAAACCTGGGGCTGGGGATTATGACCGAGACGCCATGCGTGCTGGTGAACGTACAGCGGGGCGGGCCTTCCACCGGGTTGCCGACCCTGGTGGGGCAGGGGGACATGATGCAGGCCCGCTGGGGATCGCACGGTCCTTACGAGATCATCGCTTTATCGCCTAGCTCTCCCCAGGAGCTGTTCGATCTCACCATCCGCGCCTTCAACCTCTCGGAACGATTCCGTACCCCGGTGCTGGTTATGACCGATGCCGAGGTGGGGCACATGACCGAGAAGGTGGTCATCCCGCCGCTGGAGGAAGTGGAAATCGTTCCCCGCCGTCGGCCCCGGGTCCCGCCCGGCGACGGTTATCAGCCTTATCTGCCCGATGAGGACCTGGTGCCGCCCATGGCCGTCGCCGGCGAAGGCTATCGCATCCACATTACGGGGCTGACCCACGACGAGCGGGGTTATCCATCCACCAACGATGATTCCGCCCAGTGGCCGTTGATTCAGCGTCTGGTGAACAAGATACGGTTGTACAAAGACGAGATTATCGAGGTGGAGGAACTGTATCTGGAGGACGCTGAAGTGGTGGTCGTTTCCTATGGCATCGCCGCCCGCGCGGCCATGTGGCCCCTGGAATTGGCCCGCCGGGAGGGCATCAGGGTGGGTATGCTGCGCTTGATCACGGTGTGGCCTTTCGCCGAGGAGAGGATTCGGGAGCTGGCGCAGCGGGTGCAGGCCTTCGTGGTGCCGGAGATAAACTGGGGGCAGATCGCGCTGGAAGTGGAGCGTTGCGCGGCGGGGCGGGCGCCCGTTTACCTGGTGCCCCATCCTGGCGGGGACATCCACAAGCCGGAACAGGTGCTGGCGGCGATCAGGAGGGCAGTGACATGAGCGAGCTGACGGGTCACATGGAGGTGAATTCGGTGGAACCGGGGGCCGTCTCGCCGGAACGCCACCCGATGGATGCTCTGCTGCGTGAGGAGCGGCTGCCGCACATCTGGTGTTCGGGCTGCGGGATTGGCACGGCGCTGACCTGTTTCATCAGTGCTCTGCTGAAATCGGGTTTGGACCTGGACAAGGTGGTCGTGGTCAGCGGCATCGGTTGCACGGGGCGGGTGGCGGGCTACGTGCAACTGGATTCATTCCACACCACGCACGGGCGGGCGATACCCTTCGCCACGGGGCTCAAGCTGGCCAATCCGGAGCTGAAGGTGGTGGTCTTCTCCGGTGATGGTGATCTGGTGACTATCGGCGGCAATCACTTCATCCATGCCGCGCGGCGCAACATAGACATGACGGTCATCTGCGTCAATAATTTCAATTACGGGATGACCGGCGGTCAACACGGGGCCACGACGCCGGTGGGGAGCATTACCACCACTACCCCTTACGGCAACTACGAGCACCCCTTCAACCTGCCGTATCTGGCGGTGGCCAGCGGGGCGGTATACGTGGCGCGGTGGACGGTGCTTCACGTGCGCCGCCTGGAGCGAGCCATAGGCGAGGCGTTGGCCAAGCGCGGATTCAGCTTTGTGGAGGTGATCTCCCCTTGTCCCACTAACTTCGGGCGGCGACATAAGCAGCGCACGGGGCTTGATACGTTGAAGTACTATCACGAAAAAGGTGTCATCCGCCATGGTGCGGATCCAAAGAGCGTGGATATAGAACTGGGCGGAGAGATTGTCGAGGGCAAGTTCATAGACATCGAGAAGCCGACGTTCCTGGATTGCCAGGTGACAGCCAGGTGACAGCCAGGTGACAGTCACTTTGGAAGTGACTGTCACCTGATGAGTGGAGCATAGAAATGAGCAGAATCGAGGTGCGTATAGCCGGCTTCGGTGGGCAGGGAATCATACGTAGCGGGGAGATAGTTGGCATGGCGGCGGCCATTCACGATGGCAAGTACGCCACTTTCACCCAGAGCTACGGGCCGGAATCGCGAGGCGGAGCCTGTGCGGCGCAGGTTATCATCTCCGATGAACCCATCCACTACCCCCATCTTCTGGACCCGCGCATTCTGGTGGTGATGTCCCAGGGGGCTTACAGCAAGTACGTGCCCGATTTCAACCGCGAGGGGGTTCTGCTCGTAGATGAGGACCTGGTTGAGCTGGGGGAGGAAGCGGCGGGTCTGCGTGTTCTCTCCATTCCTGCCACTCGTCTGGCCGAGGAGGAGCTGGGGCGCAGGATTGTGGCCAACGTGGTGATGCTGGGTTTCTTCGCCGCCGTGACCGACGTGGTCTCGGTGGAGGCCTTGCGCCGGGCCGTGCTGGAGTCGGTGCCTAAGGGCACGGAGGAGCTCAACAGTCGCGCTTTTGAGCTGGGGTACGAATACGGGCGGCGGTTGGTGGGTGGCGGATAGGAGGAGAGGGTTGGCGCGAGAGGTGTTGATCCTGGGCAGCGATGCGGCGGGGCTCCGCGCTGCTCTGGATTTGGCGGACGCCGGGTTGCAGGTTCATTTAGTTGAACCTTCGCCTTTTCTCGGCGGGAACCGTAAGACGAGTTACCAACCCGGCCTACGGTTGGAGGCGGTGAAGCATCCGCGTATCACCGTGTGGACGAATACCACCCTCACTCGCCTGGCGGGGGAGGGGGCCGACCTGCGCGCTGAGGTTCGCTCCTGGCCCCGCTTTGTGGACGCACAGCGCTGCACGGCCTGCGGCGATTGTGAGGAAGTCTGCCCGGTGGTGGTGCCGGGCCAGGGACATACTGCCATCCACAAGCTGCCCGGTGTCTCGGTGCCCAATATCTATGTGATTGACAGGCAGGGCCGCGCCCCCTGTACCGACGCCTGCCCGGGCGGCATCCACGTACAGGGCTACGTGGCCCTCATCGCTGCTGGACGCTATCGCGAGGCCCTGGATTTGATTTACGAGGCGGTGCCCTTCCCTGGCATCCTGGGCCGTGTGTGTCACCATCCCTGCGAGACCAACTGCCGCCGCGCGGAGGTGGACCAGGCGCTGAGCATACGCAACCTGAAGCGCTTCGTCGCCGACTGCACCCTTCCACCCTTCCACCCTTCCAACCCTCCGCCCTTCCGCCCTTCCACTGGAAAACACGTCGCCATCGTCGGCTCCGGTCCCTCTGGCCTCACCGTGGCCTACGAACTGGTCAGGCGCGGGCATGCGGTGACGGTCTTCGAGGCGCTGCCGGTGGTTGGCGGGATGATGGCTGTGGGCATTCCGGCCTATCGGCTGCCCCGAGAGGTGATCCGCCGCGAGGTGGCGCGCCTCCAGGAGATGGGCGTGGAGATACGCTGCAATACGCGCATCGGGCCGGACGGCGACCTCAGCGTGGATGATTTGCTGGATAAGTACGATGCGGTGTTCCTGGGCGTCGGTGCACACCGCCCGCGGAATCTGGTCATCCCCGGTGAGGAGCTGCCGGGCGTGGTGCAGGGGATCGAGTTGCTGCGGACGATCAATCTGGCGCAGCAATTGCCGGATTCGGAGTGGCCGGAGCGGTTGCGGCAGCTCTTACCCCCTCACGTGCGACGGGCAGCGGTTATCGGCGGGGGAAACACGGCCATAGATGTGGCCCGCTGTCTGCTGCGCCAGGGCGTGCGCGATGTGCGCGTTCTCTATCGTCGCTCGCGGGACGAGATGCCGGCCATCCCCGACGAGGTGGAGGACGCCGAGCGGGAGGGGATTCCCATCGAATTTCTCACTCAGCCCATCCGCGTGATAGGTGAAAGCGAGCAGGTGGTGGGGCTGGAGTGCGTGCGCATGGAATTGGGCGAACCTGACGAGAGCGGTCGCCGCCGCCCGGTGCCCATCGCCGGTTCGGAGTTCATCGTGGAGGTGGATTTGGTGGTGCCGGCCATCGGTCAGCAGCCCGACCTGGATTTTCTGGGCGAGGCGCTGGGTGAGTGCGGTGTCACCCGCCAGGGCAATCTGCTTGTGGACCCGGTGACTTACATGACCGGCAAGCCGGGCGTGTTCGCCGCGGGCGACGCCATCGGCCAGCCCTGGTCGGTGATTGACGCCATCGGCAAGGGGAAGCGGGCCGCGCGAGCCATGGACGCTTTCCTGCGCGGCCTCAGATTGCCGGACGAGTTGGCGGTGGAAGCGCCCCCGATGCCGGTGGCCCGCCGCGAACTGCTGCCGGAGGAGAAAGGGCCCAAACCGCGCCAGCCCATGCCGACCATCTCCCCGGCGGAGCGGACTGGCGGGTACGCGGAGGTGGAGCTGGGTTTCGACGAGGCGACGGCCTTGGCCGAGGCCAGTCGCTGTCTGAGCTGCGGTCCTTGCGCCGAGTGCCTGGCCTGCGAGAAGGTCTGCCAGCCGCGGGCGATTGACCACGCCATGCGCGAGGAGACGGCCACTCTGGACGTGGGAGCGGTTGTCCTCGTGGGTGAGGGGCAGGTGACCGGCGGCGATGATCGCGTGTATCACGTGGCGGCTGACGATGTGGTGGGCGCTTCGGCGGTGGCCGCGCGGGTCATGGCCGATTTGGGCGTTGCTCTAGAGGTCCTCCCCACCCCATCCGCCACTCGCCGTCTGCCACTTGCTATCCGCCATCCGCCCTTCGCCATCCGCATCGGGGTCTTCGTCTGCAAATGCGGGAGCGAGATCGCCGACGTGGTGGACGTCTCCACGGTGGTGGCCCAGGCGACTCACTGGCCAGGCGTGGTCTACGCTGCCCCTCTGGATTTTGCCTGCCAGGCAGAAGGGGCGGAGACGATAGCCGCTGCGGTGAGAGTCCACGGGTTGGACGGCGTGGTCCTGGCCGCCTGCTCGTGCTGTACGCTGGATCAGGTCTGCTACGGGTGCACGTCACAGCGGGTGCGATGCCGGACGCATTTGGGGGTGTTGGCGGACGGCGGCCAGCAAATCCCGGCACGCATAGAGCTGGTGAACATCCGTGAACAGTGCGCCTGGGTGCACGCCGACGATGCGGCGCGAGCCACGGCCAAGGCGCGGCGCTTGATAGCGGCGGCGGTTGCCAGGCTGCGGGAACCGGATGCGCGCCGTCGAGTGGTAGAGCCTGTGACGGGGCCGGTGCTGGTGTGGGGGCGGGGCCAGGCCGCCGAGACCTGCGCCGGACTTCTCGCTCGCCAGGGCGTGGCTGTGATACGCGAGGCGAGTCAACCAGTCGAGGCGCGGGGTTCCCTGGGCGATTACACCGTGACCCTGGGATACAATGACGCGTCGCGTACCGTGTCCGCCGCGGTGATAGTGCTTGCTCCCGCCAGCGCTACCGATTTCGCGCCCTGGGAACGGGTTTTTGATCTAGGGGGGCTGGCGGGCCGACGACCGGGCCTCTTCGTCTGTTCTCCAGAGCAGGAAACGGAGAAGTCCGGCGCGGCGGTTGCGGCCCAGGTGATGGCCCTGCTGGGGCGCAGCCGGCGGGGGGCGGACGGCAACGTGGCCCAGGTGGAGGCGGTGCGCTGCCGGGCGTGCGGCACTTGTGAATCGCTGTGCGAGTTCGGAGCCATCGCCGTGCGGCAGACGGCGGCAGGAGGGTGGCATGCCGTGGTCAATGCGGCGGCCTGTACCGGGTGCGGGACCTGCGCGGCGCATTGCCCGTCGGGCGCTATCGTGGCCGGTTACTCGACGGATGCACAAATCGAGGCTATGCTAAAGGCGGTATTGTCAGCGGATTAGTCAGCGGATTAAGCGGATGGAACGGATTGAACGGATGGAGCGGGGAGGACGAATAGCATTTTGGGGGCGTTTGATGTGTGACCGCTTATTTGGATGAGTAATTGAGGGACTCTTAGCTAAAGGAGGACATCCAATGCAGCGAGGCTTGTTTGCCGTGATGATTTTTTGCGTTATTGTGTTGTCGTCCTGTGATTCATCTTTCCAGGTATCGTCTATCACCACCGCGACGACGGCAATTGAGACATCAACACCTACCGCAACACCAGAATCCACTAAAACACCGCTTCCTACCGTGACACCACTCCCCACCACGACACCCCTTCCTACTGCGACACCACTCCCCACCGCGACTCAATTGCCGGTGGACACTCCGACGCCATCGGTAATAGCCCCGACCGCCACACTGCCAGAGCCTACGTCTACTGTAAGCGGTCAATCAGATACCATGGGAACGCCTGTGCCCTCATGGGAAGGATTGCCTGTCATGCCGGGGGCTATCGAGGGGCGGCCTGCTGGCTTCAGCTATGTTTATGCGGTTGAGGCTATGGTGGAAGACGTAGAGGCTTATTACCAGGAACAAATGGCAGTACTGGGCTGGCAGTTGTATAAGCGTCAGTATAGTGAGGCAGGTTTGTTCGGGGGCCCCGCCGTTGTTTTAGATTTTGTGCGTGAAGAGGAACGTGCCAACGTTATGCTGGCGTTCAGCGTAAACGACGACTATACGGTGGTAATGCTGACTTGCTTTGACGACTGAGATAAGGCCTGATTGCTGGGTTTCATCTGCGCGGGCGACCCGAGGACGGAAGGTGATGGAAAAAACGGAAACACGGGTTATTGTGTTCACCTGTAACTGGAATGCGTATAGCAGTTTGGAGGCGGCGGGCGTCGAGGGTTTGAGCTATCCGGCCGGCGTGTATGCGGTCAAGGTGATGTGTCTGGGCCGCCTGCATCCGGGGCTGATCCTCAAGGCATTCGAGCAGGGGGCCGACAGCGTGCTTCTGCTGGGTTGCCCGCCGGGCGAATGTCACTACGGCTTCGGAAACCGCCACGCGGAAGAAGTCTTTGCCGAGGCACGGGCGCTGGCGCATTTGCTGGGTATCGCCGAGGAGCGATTGCGCCTGGATTGGCTGGATGTCGGCGATGGGCACGCCTTTGTGGAGAAAGTGACAGCGTTCATCGAGCAGTTGTGCTCCTTCCAACCTTCCACTCTTCCGCCATCCCATTAGGAGATCGCACATTGCCAGACCCTATCAAACAAACAATCACCCGCCACCGGGCTTACTATTGCCTGGAATGCGGTAAATGCACGGCGACGTGTCCCGTGGCGCGACAGGACAGCGGGTTTTCGCCGCGCCGGATTGTGGAAGAGGTGGTTGCCGGACGTGCTCATGCTGTCCTGGAAAGCCCTTTGGCCTGGGCCTGCCTCACCTGCCGACGGTGCAGCGAAATCTGCCCCTCGGATGTGCACTACTCCGAGTTCACTCGCGAGCTGCGCATCCTGGCTCGCGAGATCGGCCACCAGGGCGCGTGCACTCACGGCGATACCATCCACACCTGGATGCGCATGATGGCCGATCCGGCGCTGAAGCAGAACCGGCTGGACTGGTTGATGGGGGACCTGCAGGTCTCACCTACCTCGGATACGGTGTACTGGGTGGGTTGTCTGCCGTATTATGACGTGCTTTTCCGCCGACAGGGCTTCCAGGGCGTGGACATCGCCCGCGCTGCGGTGCGCGTGCTCAACGCGCTGGACATCGTACCCGCCGTCCTGGCCGACGAACGCTGCTGCGGTCACGACTTGCTGTGGCAAGGCGACGTGAACACCTTCCGCCACCTGGCCGAACTGAACCTGGAACTGCTGCGGAGCACCGGAGCCCGACGCATCGTCACCTCCTGTCCGGAATGTGCCTACACCCTCAAAGTGGACTACCCGGCCTTCGTGGGCAATACCGGCATGGAAGTGCTGCACATCGCCGAGTTACTGTCCGCCAGTGACCTGCTATCCGCCATTCGCCATCTGCTATCTGCCACCCGCCATCCGCCATCTGCCACCCACCATTCACCATCCGCCACCTACCAGGACCCATGCCGGCTGGGACGCTACATGCACGTGTACGATGCCCCACGCCAGCTTCTGCGGGCCCTGGGCATCGAGATAGTGGAGATGGCACACGCGGGCAAAACCTCCACTTGTTGCGGCACCAGCGGATGGACGAACTGCGGCGCGACGAGCAAGGCTATCCAGGTGGAACGCCTGCGGGAGGCACGGGCCACCGGCGCCGAGATGCTGGTCACGGCCTGCGCCAAGTGCCAGATTCATTTCTTGTGCGCCATGGACGATCCCAGGTTGGGCGCGGAGATTGAAATGCCAGTGCGCGACCTGATTACCCTGGTGGCGAATGCCCTGGAGTAGGTGGGGTTTGCTACCCGACCAGTGAGGCTTTCGAAAAGTCAGGAGGCCAGCGGAAAATGAGCGATATTGAAGGTATTTTCACAGGGTTTAACGATTCTATTATCTACTATCGAGGATGGGAGCCGGAGGGTGATCCCCGTGCCGTGTTGGTGGTGGCCCACGGATACGCCGAGCATAGCGGTCGCTACACCCACGTGGCGGACTACTTCGTCGGCCAGGGCTACGTCGTGTACGCCCTCGATCATCGGGGCCACGGCGAATCGGCGGGCCGGCGGGGGTACTTCGAGCGCTTCCAGTTTCTGGTGGACGACCTGGACAAGTTCGTCACCGTGGTTCGCGCCATCGGGGGAGTGGGGCCTCTTTTTCTCGTCGGTCACAGCATGGGAGGCCTGTTAGCGACGGCCTACACCATCCAGCATCCTGATCGGGTGGATGGACTGGTGTTATCCGGTCCCTGGTTTAGACCCAGCGAGGGCGTGTCACCGCTGTTGCAGGCGCTGAGCGGGGTTGTTGCCCGCCTGTTCCCCGGCATGGGAGTGACGCGCCTGGCAGCGACAGCTATCTCCCGTGACCCCGAAGTCGTGGCCTGCTACGACAGCGACCCGCTGAATTACCGGGGACAGGTGCCCGCCTGTGTCTGCGTGGAAATGCTCAGAACCGCCCGCCAGGTGCTGCGCGACGCACACGCGATCACCTGTCCGGTGCTCATCATGCACGGCACCGAGGATAAGCTGGCCGATCCCGCCGCCAGCCGCGAGCTGTACGAGTCCATCTCGTCCCAGGACAAAACGCTCAAACTGTGGGATGGCCTGTACCACGAGATTTTTAACGAGCCAGAAAAGGACCAGGTCCTGGCCTTCATGCGGGATTGGCTGGCGCAACGAACCTCCCGCGGGTTCTGAACCTGCGGGAGGTTGAGGGAAGAGGAACTCATGAGAAAGTGGTTGTGTATTCTGTTGCTTTTGATCAGCGGCTGCGCGCCGGCACTATCGAGCCCGACGCCTACACCGTCGCCTTCGCCTACTCCATCGGCGACCCCATCGCCCACGGCGACAGCGACTTATACCCCCACACCCACCCCGACGGCGACCCCAACACCGACCAGCACGCCCACCCCAACGCCGGTGCCCACCCGCCGCTACCGCATGCGTTACGAGATCGAGCGGCCAACGGTCTACCGCAAGGATAGGATGGTGGATCACCTGTGGCTGCCCGTGCCCCGCGATTGGGATGGGCAGGGCACCCTCGATGTCGAGTTCCTGCGCGCTTACCCGGACGGGTACGAGCTTTTGGACCGGGCCGGCAATCAGGTGGTGCATTGGGCGGAAGTGCCTGCCCTCTGCCAGTCTGGCGATTGCATCTTCGGCGTGGAGTTCGAGGTCAGCGTGGCCCCGGCGGTGTACACGATTGATGCGGAGCAGATAGGGGACTACGACGAGACGAGCGAGTTGTACCAGACCTACACCGCGCCCAACGCGGTCATCCCCTCGGACCGCGAAGAGGTACGCGCTCTGGCCGAATCCATCGTCGGGGATGAGACCAACCCGTGGCGGAAAGTCTTGCTCATCCAGCAGTGGGTGGAGGAGCACATCATCTATCCCAGGCTGGGCGACCCCTATCCCTCGGACACGCTAGGCTGCATTCAGGAGGGGTTGGGCGACTGCAACGGTCAGAGCAAGGTCTTCGTCGCCCTCTGCCGGGCGGCGGGGATTCCAGCGCGGGTGATAGCGGGATTGCGCCCGGCGCGCATCGGCGAGCCGCGTCCGCCCCACTTCGAGCCGCTGGCCAGTTGGTTTGGGCAGAACCTGGGCATGCACGTCTGGGTCGAGGTCTACCTACCCGGTGTGGGCTGGGTGCAGGGCGAGGCAGCCGGACCGGACTTCCCCGGCGTGCCCGATGAGCGCTTGATCACCAGCAAAGACAATGGCTTCCGCCTGGGCGAAGGGCTGTGCTACCCGCTGGACTTTTTCCATCTGCCGGTGGGAGCGCTGGCCGGCGGGACATGGTGCGGCCAGGTGGTGGGTGACGAGATCAGGTTGTACGCTACCCCGCTCGATTGATAGCTGAAGAATGACCACATTTCCCTAACGCACCGGGGTCGCCCAAGCAAGAAAAATATCCCGAAGACTATACAGACGGCATCGAAGGCTCAATCTATTTGGAATAGGGCGGGTGAGCAAGAAGCCCTAGCCGTTCGTCTTTATAGTAGACCGGATGTCCGATAGATTACATTGAACACGTGTGATTCAAGCAGGTGGATAACGAGTTGACCGCAACAGAGGAGATCGTTCTCATTACCCGGGCGCAAGATGGGGACAGAATAGCCTTCGCTACCCTCGTGCGTGAGCACAGCACGCGGCTGTACCGCATCGCGTTCGCTCTATTAGGCAATCACGCTGATGCAGAAGATGTTGTACAGGAAGCTTTTATTGCTGCCTATCGTTCCCTGCGCGGATTGAAAAAGAGGACATCTTTTGAGTTTTGGTTGAATAGCATTGTTGTTAACCGCGCTCGTGATCTGCTTCGGAAACGCAAGCGTGACCGTGAGCTCGTGAGCCAGATGGCAGAGAATATGGAATCCCTCGCGGAGCGGGAGCGTTTTTCTGACCTGTATGAAGCCATTGGTAGTTTGCCGTGTGTGTACCGCCTGGTGATCTTACTCTACTATGGAGAAGGTTATAACACTGGCGAAATTGCTCGTTCCCTGGACCGACCAGCGGGGACTGTGCGGCGTATGTTGAGCGAGGCTCGTCAGATGTTACGGGAGTATCTGAAGGAAAAGTAGCAGGAAAAGGGCAATGGTGAAGGTGGTACTACCTATACACGATTGCGAAAGCAAGGAGGGACGAGAGATGATGACTGATGATTTCGAGGGAATACTTCGGCGAGATATTCCTCGTTATTGGAGGAGTATCAACCCATCTCGTGCGTTTCTGACCCGACTGGAACGAATGGAGATGTCCGCAGAGCGGTGGGAGACTTCGCTATTACGCAGGGTCGCCTTTCGATGGGGTAGTTTGCACTACTCCATACAGGTTGTAGCGACCATGCTGATGATATTCGTCCTGACCTTCGCTGGCACGGTAGGCGTCCAAGCAGCCCGGGAGCTGTGGGAGATAGTGGCCCGCATTGGGGCAACGGGCTTGACCTCCCGTCCCGTTGTCGTTTTCGAAGGGGAAGCGCCCATGCCGGCTCCTCTGCTCTCAAGGGAGCAAGCTCAAGCGAGAGTGAGTTTTCCAATTCGCGTGCCTGCTTATCTGCCACCAGGGATAGAGGAGTGGAAGGATGTTGCTGGCGTACAGCAGCCGGTGCAGCAAGTCTTCCAGGTCGTGCAAACGGAAGATGGGCGGAATCTCGTGATCGTCAGCTATCTCGTGCAAGCTACAGGGGCTTCAGACCTGAAACTGCTAGAGACAGAGACGGGTTCTTCTCCTCTCTTCCTTTTGGATGCTTACAGGTGCGTATGGGGAGCACCAAGAGAATCTATACCCCAGGACACGCGGACTGTGGAGTTGAAACCTGGAGTGGTGGCTGAGTGGGCTGAGTCGGGTTATAGCGGGCCAGGGCCGTGGGGTGAAGGGGATTTTGTGTTGACCAATCTTCTATGGCAGGAGGATGGCGTGACTTTCTTCCTGTCCGGCCCTTACTCTCTGGAAGAATTGCTGAAAGTGGCTCGGTCGTTGGAATAATAGCTCTCAGGGAAGCACAAAGAACCCCAGGAGGGTTGATTGTCCTCCCGGGGTTGGCTTTCGAACTCTCGCTCGCTATGGGGTGGTCACGATGTTATTATTGGTGTCGTATTGGATGTCAATGCTCAGCCCCTTGCGAGCATAGTGCCGACTAGTCACTGTCCATGTACCAGCGCCGACCCAGGGTCTCACTGTCAACTGTACCAGATCCTTGTTACTCTCGGCTTTCCGGTAGTCAGAATGCAGTTCCCATTCGCTTGTCCCGAAGTTCCATTTCCATAACCACATTTTGACCTCGATGACATCCATATTGTTGCCGAGACCTGCGTCCGACCACCCGTCAAGGAGCACCTCATTCGCGCTGGCCTTGAGAATTGTTGAATCCCATGCGTGGAGCAGACTTGCTCGGGTTGTGAAGTTTGCTTCTTTGTTGATGGCCGCGTCTTGACCTGGTGTCACGCTGGGGTATTCCGGAGCATTGGCGTCAACTGGAATGGGTGGGTCATATACATTCGTCTCTACCTCTGCTGTGGGCTGTGGGCCACCGGCCATGACTGGGGTAGAACTGAGAATCAGCAGAGCGATGACCCCCAAGGTCACCCAGAATATTATTTTGTTTCGCATCTGTTTCCTCCTTCCCTTTACCAAACTGATTCGAGGGTCTGTTCCTAGCTCAAATGGATCAAATGGTCATACAATCACCTCCTTGTTGGGATCTTTCTCGATGAATCTGTTTTGCCGCTATAACGTCGCGGCAAATTGGGAACTGCTGGGAATCTGGTTTCTTCTCGTAAGAGTGTCTACTCGTCGTGGGGGAAATCAGGCTGTAGTGTCTCCTAAATGTAGGACGTTTAAACACGCCCACCTGCTCATCGTCTTACCTAATAGATTTCGCTGATCGGCGGAATGGTTTGTCGCAATGTGGCAGTGAGCTTGCTCGCTTAGTCTTGTTTGTTTTACCGCCGAGAGCGCGGAGACCGCCGAGAGAATACTTTTTGACTCTCCGCACTCTCTGCGCGCTCTGCGGTGGGAAAATTCGACTGGCTTGAGGAGGCATGATTTTGGTGAAAGATGATCTGCGAATCGGCGTTTTCGTCTGCGACTGCGGGCTGAACATCGCCGGCAGCGTGGATACTGAGGCAGTGAAGGACTACGCGGCCACCCTGCCCGATGTGGCCGTCGCCGTGCGCAACAAGTACACCTGCTCCGATCCGGGCCAGGCCGAGATCAGGCGGGCGATCGTGGAGCACAACCTCAACCGCGTGGTCATCGCTTCCTGCTCGCCGCGCCTGCACGAGCCGACCTTCCGCGCTTGCGTCCAGCAAGTGGGGCTGAACCCGTACCTGCTGGAGATGGCCAACATCAGAGAGCACTGCTCCTGGGTCACGCTGCACGACAGGAAAGCGGCCACCCGCAAGGCACAGGACATCGTGCGCGTGGCCGTGGCCCGGGCGCACTGGCTGTATCCCCAGGACGAGGAGCAGTTGCCCGTCACTGACGCGGCGCTGGTCATCGGCGGCGGGGTGGCGGGCATCCAGGCCGCGCTGGACCTGGCCGACGCCGGGCATCAGGTGTACCTGGTGGAGAAGCAACCCTCCATCGGTGGCATCATGGCCATGCTGGATAAGACCTATCCCACCATGGACTGTAGCATATGAATCCTCGGCCCCAAGATGATGGATGCCGGTCGGCATCCCAACATTGAACTGCTGGCCTACAGCGAGGTCGAGGACGTATCCGGCTACGTGGGCAACTTCCGGGTGCGGGTGCGCAAGAAGGCGCGTTACGTGGATGAGAAGGAATGCACGGCCTGCGGCGAGTGCGTCAAGGTCTGCCCCATCGTCCGCCCGGACGAGTTCCAGCAGGGGTTGAGCACGCGCCGCGCTATTTACATCCCCTTTCCCCAGGCGGTGCCCTCGGCTTATGTGGTGGACATCGAAGCCTGCCTGGGCGATAACCCCATCGCCTGTGGGAAGTGCATCGAGGTCTGCGACAAAAAGTGCATTGACTTCGACATGCAGGATGAAATCGTGGAGTTGAACGTGGGGGCCATCATCGTCGCCACCGGCATGGACGTGTACGACCCCACCGCCCTGGACGAGTACGGTTACACCCGCTTCGAGAACGTGATCACCAGCCTGGAGTTCGAGCGGCTGATCAGCGCCGGTGGCCCCACCGGCGGACACTTCGTCCGCCTGACCGACGGTCAGACTCCCCAACGCATCGGGTTTGTGCAATGCGTCGGCTCGCGGACGAGCAATCCGGCGCGGGGCAATCCCTACTGCTCCAACATCTGTTGTATGAACACCATCAAAGATAGCTTGCTGCTCAAGGACCACTACCCCGATACTGACATCACGGTGTTCTACATGGACATCCGTGCCTTTGGCAAGGGCTTCGAGGACCTGTTCATGCGCAGCAAGGCGGCGGGCGTGCGTTACGTGCGTGGCCTGCCCGGCGAGGTGGTGGAGGACCCGCAGACGCGCAATCTCAGGGTTTTCGTGGAGAACACCACGGCGGGGCGCATCGAGGAGTACGAACTGGACATGCTGGTGCTGTCCATCGGGGCTATCCCGCGCGGCGATAGTGAACTGGTTAAGCAATTGCTCACCCTGTCGCGCACGCCCGAAGGTTTCTTCATGGAGGCGCACCCCAAGCTCAAACCGGTGGACGCGACGACCAAAGGCGTTTTCCTGGCCGGATGTGCCGAAAGTCCCAAGGACGTGAAAGACAGCGTGACCCAGGCTTCGGCAGCGGCGGCGCGGGCCGAGGTGTTGCTCAGCAGAAGCAAAATCCAGGTCGAGGCCATCACCGCTGTGGTGGACGAGGCTAAGTGCAGGCAGTGCGGGCGCTGTGCCGAGGTGTGTCCTTACTCGGCCATCAAGTGGGAGAAGAAACAGGTGGCGCAGGTCATCACCGCCGCCTGCGCCGGCTGCGGCACCTGTGCCGCCGAGTGCCCCTTTGACGCCATCGAAATGCGCCATTTCAGCGATCAGGCCATCTTCGCCCAGATTGATGCTGCCCTGGAGCGCGATCCGCTGAGCACCATTGTCACCTTTGCCTGCAACTGGTGCTCCTACGCCGGGGCCGATACGGCGGGCACGGGCCGCATGGAATACCCGCCTAACGCGCGCATCATCAGGACGATGTGCTCGGGGCGGGTCGCTGCCGATTTCGTGTGGTATGCCTTCCGCCAGGGCGCGCCGGTGGTGCTGGTCAGCGGCTGCCACTACGCCGATTGCCACTACATCAACGCTAACCGCAACACCGTGCGCCGCGTGGATGCTCTGTGGGAGGGCTTGGAGAAGCACGGCCTGCGCCCGGAGCGCCTGCAACTGGAGTGGTGCTCCGCTGCCGAGGGTCAGCGCTGGGCTCAAATTATGCGCGCGGTGGAGGAACTGCGCGCGCATGTCACCGCCGAGGAAGTGGCACGGACGATGGAGGTGCTGAGAGAGGCGAAAGTCCCGGTCAGCAGCCAGGTCTGGAAGCTGAAAGAGCCGACGCCGGCTCTCTTGCGCTGTATGCGCTGCGGGCACGAATGGCGGGAGGACTACAGCGCGGAAAAGGCGAGAAACGAAGAGCGGATGTGCGCCGCCTGTCGTAGCAGTAGCGTGCGGGTGCTGATTTAGGTGCGACGCGCTTCTGAAGTGCGTCGCACCTCACCCTTTATGGTGGCGACGATGACGAAAGCAAAGCCCACCACCATCACCCACAGGCCCCAGCCGATTTGCAACGGCCAGCCGTAAGCCCGCTCCAGGGCCGGGCGGATGGCGCAGAACTGGGCTATAGCGGGGAGCGTGCCCAGGCCGGCGAGCATCGCCAGCAGCAATTGGGCCGTCCGGTCCCTCAGGCGGCGGTAGAGTGGAGCCGCGGCAACGCCCAATAAGCACAACACGGACATGATGAACTGCCCCCGGAACTCCGCTGAGGAGAGAGCGTGCAGCACGAAGGGGTAAGGGGGCAGGACGATGAGACAGAGCCCCGCGGCCAGGCCCAGCATGAGCACGCGCGCTGTGAGCGAATATCGTGGCCACAGCCAGCCGACCAGTAGAGCCAGGCAGAGCGCCGCGGCCAGCGGCGGCAGGTAGAAAAGCTCTCGCAGCACGACCACGCTCCCCTCGCGCACCTCCGGTAGAAACTTGACGTACTCCCCCATGTCCAGGCCGCTGAGCACCAACGCCGCGGTCTTATGGTCTACCCAGGCCCCCCAATAGCCCAGCAGCGCCAGGAACACGCCCAATGGGCCGGTGCGACTGATTTCCCAGTGTTTACCCATCTTCTCACTCCTCATCACCCTTTACCCGTTACCTCGTTCCCCATTGCCTTCTCACGCCCGCCAACGGGGATCGAGGGAATCTCGGAGGCCATCGCCCAGCAGATTGATGGCCAGCACGGTGAGTGTCAACATCAACCCCGGAGCGACGCTGACCCATGGTGCATCGCGCAGATAACCGCGCCCCTCGCTGAGCATCACCCCCCACTCCGGCGTTCCCAGCTCCACCCCCAGACCCAGGAAATTCAGCGCCGAGGCGTTGAGAATAGCCCAGGCGATGTCCAGCGTGGTCAGCACGATCACCGGGGCCAGGACGTTGGGCAGAATGTGCCGGAACAGGATGCGTGAATCGCGGCAGCCGACAATGCGCGCTGCCCGGATGAACAACTTGCGCTTGACGGTCAGCACGCTGCTGCGCACCAGGCGCGTGTAGCTGGGGATGCTGGCGATGCCTACGGCCAGGATCACATTGGGTAGGCCACTGCCCAGCAGGGCGACGATGCTCAGCGCCAACAGAATTCCGGGAAACGCCTGCAGGATTTCTATCAGGCGGCTGATGATGATGTCTATCCACCCCTCGTAGTAACCGGCCAGCAAACCGAGCAGAGTCCCCGGTATGGCGGCGATAGTCACGGCCAGGACACCCACCAACAGCGAAATGCGTGCTCCGTACAGCAATCGGCTGAACACATCGCGACCAAAGAGATCGGTCCCGGCCCAGTGATAGTGGCTAGGGGGCTGCAATTGATTGGCCGGTCGTGTGGTCAGTGGGTCGTAGGGGGTGAGGAAGGGAGCCAGCGCAGCCGCCAGGACGAGCATCACCAGGAACACCAACCCGGCCATAGCGCCCACATTGTGCCTTAAATCGCGGCGGACGACCAGTTGGGGGATCGCACGTCTGGGGGGATATTTGCGGGTCGGGATAGGATAACGGCGTTTATCGGGCATGGAGTCGGTTACTCGTGTCGGATTCGTGGGTCAAGAAAGGCGTAAGAGATATCCACCGCCAGATTGACCAGCGTGTACAGCACTGCCGAGAGCAGCACCACCCCCTGAATCACCGGAAAATCCTTCCACAGGATGGCATCCACTATCAACCGCCCCATTCCCTGGCGCGAAAACACCGTCTCGGTGACCACTGCCCCGCCCAGCAAAAAGCTGAATTGCAACCCGATGACCGTGATGGTGGGGATCAGAGCGTTGCGCAGGGCATGGCGCAGGAGCAAGGTGCGCTCGCTCAGGCCTTTGGAGCGGGCGACGGTGATGTATTCCTGGCTCAACACCTCCAGCAGGCTGGAGCGCACCAGGCGGGCGATAGTGCCTGATGAGGCCAGTCCCAGGACCAGGGCGGGCATGATCAGGTGGCGTAAGCTGCCCTGACCTGTGGCCGGCAGCCAGTGCAGCGTGGTGGTGAACAGGAGGATGAACAACAGGGCGGACCAGAAAACAGGCGTGGAAACGCCTACTACGGCCAGGGTCATGCACAGATTATCGAGCCATGAGCCGCGCTTGATGGCCGCGGCGCTGCCCAGCGCCCCTCCTACCACGATGGCGACGGCCATGGCCGCCAGGGCGAGCTGCACGGTATGGGGCAATTGCTCGCCGATGGTCTGCACTACCGGCCGATTGGTGAACAGCGAACGCCCCAAATCGCCGCGCAGGGTATTGCTCAGGAAGCGGACATATTGCACGAGCAGTGGGGCATCGAGGCCCAGTCGGGCACGCAGTTGTTCCAGGGCCTCGCTGGAACCTCCCGACTGGGCCAGGATCACTTCGGCGGGATCGCCGGGCACGAGATGAATGGCCAGAAACACCAGCGTCGTTACACCCCACAGGACGGGTAGGGCAGAGAGGAGCCTCTTGCCAATGTACTGGATCATGTGTTCGATCCTTCGGCTCCCTAATCCCCGGACCTGCTGAGCCAGACATCATACAGCCAGGGGAACCAACCCTGGGCATCGTAGCGCAAATCCTGCACTTGTGCGCTGACGCCGTTCAGATTAACGTAATCCCGCAGGGGGATGATCAGAGCTTGCTCCATGATTTTCTCTTGAATATCCGCATAGATGGCCTGTCGCTCGGCCTGGTCGCGCAGGCGTGCCCCCTCTTCGAGAAGTGCGTCTAGCTGCGGATCATTGACCTTGGCCCAGTTGAAGTTGGCCTCAGAGTGGAAGAAGCCGCGCAGCAAATCGGGGTCGCTGCCGGCCAGGTTGAAGAGAATGAGATTGTGTTTACCCAGGCGCGCAGCTTCCAACGCGGCGGGATAGGCCACCTGCTGGCTGCGGACGTCCACCCCGACCTCTTTCCACTGGGATTGAAGCAGGGTGGCGACTTCCGGGATGTAGCCCCAGCTCATCAGGTAAGCGGCGACCACCAGGCGCTGGCCGTCTTTCTCGCGTATTCCGTCGCCATCCGTGTCCTGCCAGCCGGCCTCGTCCAGTAGCTCGCGGGCTCTGGCGGGATCGTACTTGTATTGCCCGACTACGGCCTCGTTGTATCCCCAGGTGACGGCGCTCAGGGGGCCCCAGGCCACGGGGGAGTATTCGCGGAAAATGGCCTGCACAATGGCCTCGCGGTCGGTAGCGTAGAGCAGGGCCTGGCGCACGCGCAGGTCATCGGTGGGTGATTTGGTTGTGTTCAAGAAAGCCTGCAGCGGCTGTCCGGGGATGGGCACGGCCACGATTTTGAAAGCAGGATTATCCTCCAGGCGAGCGGCATCCTGGGGCGGGATTTCGCCGATGACGTGCGCTTCCCCGGCTTCCAGGGCCAGGGCGCGGGTGGCCGGGTCCACGAAGAAGCGGAACTCTATCTCGTCCAGGTAGGCCGGGCCCTGGTGATTGAAGATGGCCGGGGCCCAATTGTAATCCGGATTGCGCACCAAGGTCAGGTGGTCTTGGGGCACGTATTCCTTGAACATGAAGGGGCCGGTGCCGACCTGATGCATCTGATAATCGGCACCCCATTTTTCCAGGGCGGTGGGGGAGGCCATGCCCAGATACACCTGACTGAGGGAGTCCAGGAAAGGCGCGTAGGGCTCCCGGAAGAATACTTTGACCGTGTACTCGTCTACCACGTCGCAGTGATCGTAGGGGCCCAGCATGAGGGCCGCTTTCTGCGATTTAGTCTCCGGGTCGGCGATGCGGTTTAAGTTGAATTTAACGGCCTCGGCGTTGAAGGGTGTGCCGTCGTGAAAAGTCACATCCTGGCGGAGGTGGAAGGTGTAGACCAACCCGTTATCGGAGATCTCCCACTCGGTGGCCAGGCCGGGTACGAAGTCCCCGTCGGCGGTTTGGTAGACCAGGGTATCATACACGCTGGTGAGGGGGATGCCCAGTTCCGAGGAGGCATTGACATGGGGATCAATGCCCGACGGGGCTAGCGTGAGACCGTAGATCAGCTTGCCCCCTGCGGTTGGTGCTGCCGGCGTGGCGGGGCTGATGGCAGGTTGAGCTGGGCAGGCAGTGAGAAGGAGAGAAAGCCCCAGCCCGATTGCAGAGAAAACGATGTTTTTGAATCGCATGCGGTCATCTCCTTGTCTAGATTTGGTTTGGGAGCGCCTTTGGCGCCGTGGCATCAAGTATATAGCATTTCTGTTCTGCTGGCAACTGTGTGGCACTGGCCGCTCCATTTTACTTTTGGGGCACCCACGAGTGGGGCGCAGCGGGGTCGAAGAATGCTTGCAGGTATGCAACTTTTCGACTACCAACTACGTATATCACAACGGTAACCGTTCTACAATGCCATCTCTCATCGCGCGGGAGTTCCAGGATGCGGCAAGGCGTGGCCCCGACCTCGGTCTAGCCCTGAAGCATATCCTGAGCCCGTCGAAGAGGGCTTCACCCTCTCAGCGCGCGACCTGGGGCTAACTGCACGGCTTGAAAACGTTTATGAGGAATCTAGCTACCCGACAGTTTTGCCCAAGTGTCGCTGCGCAGGGTGCAGAAGGCCCCGAAGTAGCCTCGCGGCCACGAGGGAGCATCCTGAGCGGAGCGCAGCGGAGTCGAAGGATGCGGGACTCGCTCTTTCGTCATCCTTCGACTACGTTCGTCCCTCTGCTGCCGCTTCGGGACTCACTCCGCTCAGGATGACTACGGTCCCAAGGGTGGCGCGGAGCACCTTTCTGCAATGGCATCTTCAAACTGTCAGGTGGCTATATCGAGGAATTAATGAGGAGGTGCATTATGACCGTGGAAGAACCAATGGCTCAACCTTCTGAGGAAACATCTGGGGAGGAGTTCGCGGAGTTAACCCAGGATGAGCTGACGATGGCCGCTCTGGCTCACGCCGGTATCTTGCTGGGCCTTTTCACCAATGGCCTGGGAGGTATTGTGGTGGCCTTGGCCATCTGGCTCTACGAGAAGGAACGCTCGTCTTGGGTGGCTTTCCAGGCTTTGCAGGCCCTGGTCTTTCAGATTGCCTTGTTGGCGGTGACTGTGTTGGTCGGGGCGGTGGTGGGGGTGGCGTGGGCGGCGGTGGGCCTTCTGGCGGTAGTCATCGTCGGCCTCTGTCTGATTCCACCAGCGTTGGCGTTCACTTTGTTGCTGGTGGCTATACCGCTGGCCGGACTGGTCTATGGTCTCTACGCGGCTTATGAGACGTATAATGGACGTGATTTTCGCTACTGGCTGGTAGCTGATTTCTTGGAAAGGGAAAGGATAAGTTAATGCGCACACATCGGGACCCGTTTTTAGCGTTGCTGTTGGAGGTTATTGGGGGGGTCTTTGGTTTTCTAGGCTTGGGCTGGATTTACGCCGGACAAGTGGGCTGGGGTTTGGTGCTGTTGGTGACTTACTGGCTGCTGGATTGGGCCATCGGGATAGCGCTGAGCATTTTCACCCTGGGCGTGTGGTGTTGCTTCTGGCCGGCTCAGAACCTGATCCTGGGTTGTGTATCGGGTTACTTCGCCTATCGCTCGTTGCAGCGTCGAACCACGTGGTAGGCCGGGTACCGGGCGAAGGGGTCTTCTAAAAACCTATCCGGAGAGAGGGAAGGTTCATGATCCCGGCGGAAATAGGTTTACACTTTTGAGGCCCTGAGAAATTCTCAAGAGCTACGCCCGGTGCCCAGATCCAGCGGGCAAATCAGCCCGCCGGGACGATCCCTTGCGTTCGCCCCTACCACAATTTATGCGTTTCTTGGCTCGGGCGGCTTCTCTGTCAACGAATATCCAACGAATAAACGTATCTTCTCAAAATGTAGGGGCGAACCCTTGCGGTCGCCCAGGCGGGCAGGTGCAAGACCTGCCCCTACCCCCAATTATTGAGAAGATACGAATAAACGAATAGACCGTGGTGATGGTTATTCGTTTATTCGTTCCGCCATTCGTTGACAGTATGCTGCCTGATTGAAGTGTTAACCGATTCTGAGCCATCCCCGAAAAGAAGAGACAGGTTTTCCTTCCAGCCTGTCTGGACACGAAGTAAAGGCGCAGCATTGCTGCGCCTTTACTATTTTACGACGAATTTACAGCCTTTTACGAGGCTTTTACCCAAAAGGACGGGGTTTTCCACTATAATATTGCAAGGACTACATCTGTTACGAACGTTAATATTAAACTGCGTGGTATGGGGGGCAGGAGGAAGAGGTGTATGGGAAAGCCGCGGATTCTTGTCGTTGATGATAGCAAGTTCTCGGCTAAGATGATAGAGAGCCGGTTGATGGCCTCCGGGTTCCAGGTGGACGTGGCTTTCAGTGCGGAGGAAGCCATGGCCAAGTTGAGTGCACCAGATGCAGTCTTCCCCGATCTGGTCATCTCCGATGTGGTCATGCCGGGGCTGGACGGGTATCAATTCTGCCGCTGGTTGCGCCAGAATCCCGCCACAATCCACACTCCGGTGATTATGCTCACCTCCAGGGGCGGGGTCAGCGCCAAGGTGGATGGTTTCCAGGCCGGCGCGGACGATTACCTGGTGAAGCCAGTGGACCCCACAGAACTGGAGATGCGGATCAAAGTCCTGTTGGCGCGCATGAAGGCCGTACAGTCCGCTGCCGAGCAGACGGGAGTTGCCTCACCGGCCAAAGTGATCTCCGTATTCAGTCTGCGGGGCGGGGTAGGGGTCACTTCGGTGGCGGTGAATCTGGCTGTGGCTCTGGCCCAATTGGCGCAGGACGACGTGCCTTTGTTGGACCTGGCTTTGGAGTCTGGGCACTGCGCGCTGATGCTGGATTTGCGGCCTAAGCACAGCCTGGCCGACCTGGGAGACCGGGGGGCCGATGTGATAGATGATGCCCTGGTGGAGGGGGCTTTCGTCCGCCATGATTCCGGGGTATGCGTGTTGCCGGCTCCTCCTGCGCCAGAGCTGGCTGACAAAATCACGCCTACGCTGGTGGATACCATACTGGACATGCTGCGACCCAAGTATCGGTACATTGTCGTAGATACGCCTTCTCGTTTCGATGAGGTCACACTGACCGCGCTGGATCAATCTGATGTGATCGTGTTGCTGTTGACGCCGGAGATCGCTGGTCTGAAAGTGACCACGGCGGCCCTGGACGTCTTCCAGGCGCTGGAATATCCGCCCCAGAAGACGGTAGCGGTCTTGAATTGGCCTTTCGCTCAGGGCGGACTGCCGCAGAAGAACATCGAGGCCGCTTTGCACATGCCTCTGACTGCGGTGATTCCCCATGAACGGGTGGCCTTTGTGGAGGCTATCAACCGCGGAGTGCCGCTGGTGATAGGTCAGCCCCAGACTCCGGCAGCGCAGGTGTTGCAGCAATTGGCTCAGCAGCTCAGCGGTCGGCTCTCTCCGAAGCGGGTAGCTAAATCCGTTCGATAATGGTCAGGATGAAGGAGATTCTACTATGAATTGTCCAGAATGTGGTGCGGCACTCAAAGGCGATGAGGTGGTGTGTCCCAACTGTTTGGCTCGTCTGACAGCAGTGCAGCAGGTGGAGCAGGCTTCGTCAGAGACAGTGTACGAGGCCTCACCGGGCAAGGCAGTCGTACCGGGGAAGAAGAGAGGAGTTCGTCTATCCCAGAGGACGCTGCGAAGGATTCTCTTGGCCGCTCTGGGAGTAGCGGTGGTAATGGTCGGCACGCTGATCTACGTGACCCGTTTCCGCAAGGACGGTAACTACTACTTCCGCCAGGGTGAGCAGGCTTACTATCATCAGCAGTACGAGACGGCGCTGGCCGCCTACCTCCGGGCGGCGGAGCTGATGCCGAATCAACCGCTGGTGCAAACCCGTATTGGGTGGTGCTATTATCATCTGGAACAAGATGCAGCGGCCATCCCTTATTTCCGCCGCGCGGTGGAGCTGGACCCGCAGCGCGGCGACGCTTATCTGGGGCTGGGCAAGGCCTATTATTATCTCCGCCAATATGCGGAATCCGCCGCATACCTCCAGAAGGCCCTCGAACTGGACCCCAACCTGGCCGAGGCTTACGGCTATCTGGGGACGGTCAAGTTCTGGCAGAAGGATTACGAGACGGCCATCTCGCTGCTGAAGCAGGCCGTGACCCTCAATCCGACCGATGCCGACTCTCTTGAGTTCATGGGGCGGGCTTACTACGAGGCGGGCTATCCGGAAGAGGCCCTACAGCCCCTGCGCAAGGCTCTGGAGATGAAGCCGGATGACCCCCAGGTCCAGGAGTATCTGGGTCTGACGTATTACGCCCTGGGCAATTACGATCAGGCTTCGTATCAATTTCGGAGTTTGTTGTTACGTCAGCCGGACGACGCGTTGCTCTACGCTTACCTGGGGCAGTGTTTCTACCAGGCCGGGGACTACGATCAGGCGGTGGCGCAGTTTAACGAAGCCCTGGCCCTCACCCGCAACAGCCCGGTGCAGCGCATCACCTACCCTCTCCTGGGCTGGTCATACTATCATCTGGAGCGTTATGCAGAGGCCGCGACCTTGTTCCAGGAGGCCATATACTTCGATCCCGAAAGCGCCTTGGCCTATGCTGGACTGGGGTGGAGCCAGGTCCAGATGGGACAGTGCGAGCAGGCGAAATTGATGTTCCAACAGGCTTTGGTGCTGGACCCCACGCTGCAAAGCGCTCAAGAGGGTCTACAAGCTTGTCCATAGCATAGGGGGTGAGAGGATAATGCAGAGGAAGTGGATGTGTGAAAAAGGCCAGGGGGTGGTGGAAGTCGCATTGATGCTGCTGCTGGTCAGCGTGGTCACCAGTGGCGTGTTGGTGGCCATGGGGCCGCAGGTGGGAGGGGTGTTCAGCGAAGCTCACGCTGCCCTCTCCGGGGTGATCGCGCCCGCAGCGGAGGAGGTCACGCCGGTCGCTATGGCCAGTCCGACGCCGACGGCTACGCCGACGCTCAGCCCGGCCACGCCTACGCCGACACCTACCCTGCCCCCGTTGCCCCCGGCCGGCACGCCGGTGATTATACCCACGGTGCCCCCTTTGCCACCCACTGCTACACCGACGCCCACGCCCGCGCCCACCGCTACCTCGGTGACGCAGTGCTCTGGCTTCAGTTTTGATGGGCGACTGCTTTGGCTGGATCGAGATGGAGACGGGTTCAGCGAGGCGCTGCTATTCGGTTTGGCCTACGTGAACTCTGGGGATTATGGCCCACGAGACCCGCTGGTGAGGAGGGGCGGTTACATGACCTGGCATTTCATCGGTTTGGGAGCTATCCGTCTCACCGGACGTTACACCGAATCCGCCGACGGCTTCGAGTTTGAGGTGGACCCCACCCCCGTGTCCTTGCAGATCGCGTCTCTGGGGAAGGACCCGGTCCTGGTGGGAAAAGTGAGTTTTAACACCCTGCGGATTAGTGACCGGCAGGCCACCATGACGGGGCCGGCTCTCAATGTCAGCCAGGTGCGGATCAGAAATGACATAAACTCCTCGATACTGCGGGCTTTCGAGGAGAGCGATCAGGCCGGGCTGGTGCTTGACCTCAGGAGTAACCCGGCGTTGGCGAAGCATATCCTGAGAGGTCATCACGTGAATACCTCGTTTACCGCCACGATGCGACCGGCGGTTTGCCACTGATGAAGGGAAGACGATGTACCCCTGTACGCATCACGTACCTGGTGGAGGTGCGTCGCCTTTGGAGTCAAAGGAGTGCAACCGATGATGAAAGGGACAGAATGGCAATCGCAGTCGGGTCAGGGCCTGGTGGAATACGCGCTGATCATCCTCCTGGTGGGGGTGGTGGTGGGCGGGACGGCCTATGCCGTGGGGCCAAGCATTGGACATGTTTACAGTGCATTGCAGGGGGAATTACCCGCCAGTCAGTGGGCCTCGCCCGGTTCTCAAGCCACGGCGGTTAGCCTCACCCCTACCCCGACCCCGACGCCCACTCCGCAGCCCGCTGATTGGAGTGGATGGCAGGTAGTCGCCGGAAAGAAGTGGCGTGTGGAGGGGGATAGTTACTGCACCGGACCGGGAGGGGAACAGCGCAGCTTCTACGGTGCGGAGAACTGGACCGACTACGAGATTACCTTCAAAGCTCTGCTGACCCAGGGTAACGGCTACGGAGTTTACTTCCGAGCTACGAATTACGAGAGGGCCAACGCCTATGTCTTCCAGTACGATCCCGGCTACGGCAAAGGGGCTTTCCTGTATCGGCGGATCGTGAATGGTAATGAACAGTCTCCTTTTGCCAGGGCCTGGGCGGCGAACGACTATGAATGGCACGGTGCGGAGCGGGAAATCCGCCTCCGCGTAGAGGGCAACACTTTCACCGCCTATGTGGATGGCGAGGTCGTACTCCAGGCGCAGCACAGCGAATACACCCATGGCGGGGTCGGATTGCGCGCCTGGGATGGGTCCAGCGTCTGCTTTCGGGACCTTCAGATTAAATTCTTGCGGCCTCCGGAGCGCGGGCGCGATGACCCGAGCCCGGCTGAGGAGGACGTAGATGAGCGAATGCGATAACGGTTGGTTCGGCGGCTGACCAGGCCGCTTAATTGAACTTATGGGAGGAGTGGTGTGGCTAAAATCCTGATTGTAGATGATTCCAGTTTATCGCGGCGCATGTTGCGCCAGGCGTTGGAACCGTTGGGACACCAAATCATTGAAGCGCCCGAGGGCCTGACGGCGCTGGAGTTGTATGCTCTGCACCAGCCTGATTTGGTTCTGCTGGACTTGACCATGAGCGGGATGTATGGCCTGGAGGTCCTGAGAAAACTGCGCGAGATGGATCAAGAAGCGCGGGTGATCATCGCCACGGCGGACATCCAGAACTCGACCCGGGCCATGGTGGAGGCCGCTGGCGCGAGGGGCTACATCACCAAGCCCTTTGCCGGTGAGCAGGTGCGGAACGTGGTCAGCAGTATACTCAGCGAGGTGGAAGATGCTGATAACTGAACGACAAAAGGACGCCTTGACGGAACTGGTCAATATCGCCTTCGGGCGCACTGCGGCCTCGCTTTCAGATTTGACCGGACAGCGAGTGATTCTTGGTACGCCCCAGGTGGACATACGTCCCATAGATGGGATGCGGGATGCCTTGTGTGGTTTGACCTGCGATGAATTGGCCACGGTGCATCAGATTTTCACCGGCCCTATGGCTGGCGATGCGCTGTTGGTGCTGGATTACGAAAGTGCGGCTCACCTGGTGCAGCTATTGCTGCAGGGGCGTGTGGTCGTACAACCGCTGGCGGCCTCGGGGCGGGAAGTGCTGGCCGAGGTGGGCAACATTGTGCTCAACGCTTGCCTGGGCATGTTTGGCAACCTGCTCCAAGTGACGGTGTCCTTTTCGGTGCCGCGCGTGCATCAGGAGGATTTGGAGACTCTGCTCTCTTCGCTGGTGATTGGCGAAGAAGAATTGTGCTATGCGCTGGTTGTTCGTATGGATTTTCATTTGAGTGAGAGCGCGGTGGCGGGGTATCTTATCATCGTCTTGGGGGTCACCTCGCTGGAGCGTTTGATGCAGGCTATTGAGAATTGGGCCAGCACTCAGGAGGGAGAGCCGGCCGGTACAGGTAGTTCATGAACAGGATGGTAGAGGTAAGGGCTATGACGGATTACGCAACAGCAACACTGCGATGGTTGAACGATTTTGCTGACCAGGGTTTGCTGATTACGGATGCCGAGCTGAACATCCGCGGCTGGAATCGCTGGCTGGAGGTCCACACGGGCTACCGGGCGAGCGAGGTCGTGGGGCGCAATTTGCTGGAGGTATACCCGGAGCTCGTCAGCCGTGGGTTGGACCGCTATTATCGCGATGCCCTGAAGGGGCAGGTGCGGGTGTTGTCGCAACTCTTCCATCGCTATCTTCTGCCGATGTCCTCGGATTTCAGCGCCGACCGGAAGCTGATGGCTCAGAGCGCACGCATTGCTCCGCTGGTTGAGGATGGGCGCATCATCGGCACCATCACCGTGATCGAGGACGTCACGGAGCGGGTGGACCGCGATGTCGCCTTGTGGAAGAGCAATACCCTTTACAATGCTGTGGCCGAGGCCGTGTTCACCGGTATCGGCATTGTGGACCCGGAGGAGAACATCACGTTCGCCAATACGGCTTTTGCCCAGATGCTGGGATACACCCCGCAGGAACTGGTGGGCATGAACCTGTCGCAGTTGACAGACCCTGAGGAGTTCGCCCGTTATCGCCAGTTGACTCAGCGCAGGCAGAAGGGGGAGAGGGAACACTATGAGACTGTGCTCTATCGCAAGGACGGCTCTCAGGTGAACGTCATTGTCTCAGCCTCACCGCTGACGGACGCCGAGGGCCACTTTGAAGGGGTCCTAGCCGTTATCACCGATATTACCGAGCGCAAGCAGGCTGAGAGGGCCCTGCAGGAACGCGAAGAGCACTTCCGCACCCTTTTCGACGGCATACCGGCCTGCTGCTGGACCTTCGATCGCGAGGGCAGAATTTTGCACTGGAATCGCGCTTGCGAGGAGCTATACGGGTGGACTGCCGAGGAAGCCGTGGGCAAGACCATGTATGAGCTCATGGTCAAAGAGGAGAACGCTGAGGTCACCCGCAAGAACATAGCCGCCGTCTTTGCCGGTCAGTCCTTCCAGGATTTGGAGTACGAGGATGTGCGGGCCGATGGCTCCACCTGTCACGTGCTGGTCAATGAATACCCCCTCCGCGATGCGCAGGGCCGGGTCATTATGGGCGTGTGTGCTCAACTGGACATCACCGAGCGCAAGAGAATGGAAGAAGCCCTACGTGAAAGGGAGGAGACTCTCCGCTCTATCACCTCTTCGGCTCAAGATGGCATCGTTATGATAGATCACGATGGCAACATCACTTTTTGGAACGAGGCCGCGGAGAAGATCTTCGGCTATACGGCAGCGGAAGTAATGGGCAAGAATATGCATCAACTCCTGGCTCCCGAGCGACTTCTCGCCATGCATTTGGAAGCTTTTGAGAGATTCCGGCTCACGGGACAAGGTAAGGCCGTGGGCAAAACCCTGGAACTGCCGGCCATCAGGAAGGACGGAGTAGAGATACCTCTGGAGTTGTCGCTCTCGGCGGTGAACCTGCGAGGCAAATGGCACGCCATAGGGATAATGCGCGATATTACCGAGCGCAAGCAAGCGGAGGAGGCTCTACGCGCGGAGCGGGATAGGGCCCAGCAGTATCTGGACATAGCCGGGGTTATGTTCGTAGCCCTCAATACCGCGGGAGAAGTGACGCTCATCAACAAGCGCGGATGCGAGATATTGGGCTATGAGCAGGATGAGATTGTGGGCAAGAACTGGTTCGAGAATTTCTTGCCGGACCGGGTGCGCGATGAGGTGAAGGGTGTTTTCCAGAAGCTGATTGCCGGGGAGATCGAATCTGCCGAATATTTTGAAAACCCGGTTCTGACCCGCGAGGGCGAGGAACGAATCATCGCCTGGCATAACACCGTGCTGAGGGACAATGAGGGGCGTATCGTGGGCACTCTCGGCTCAGGAGAGGACATCACCGAGCGTAAGCAGGCCGAGGAGTATTTGCAGCGCCGCAATCTGGAACTGGCCACCTTGAACGCCCTGGCTCAGGCCCTGTCCGGTTCGCTGGAGTTGCAGGATTTGCTCGATGAAGCCCTCTCCCGCATAATTCATGCCCTGGGTTTCGCCGGTGGGCTAATCAGCTTGATTGATGAACGCAGCGGCGAGTTGGTGCTTTCCAGTTACGCTGGCTTGCCCGTGGCCCTGCTCGATCATCTGGAGGCGGAGGGCCTGGGGGGCACTTTGTGCGATTATGTGTATCAACAAGGGGCCTCTCTCTCAGTGGCAGACCTGCGGGCCGGCGCGCCACTGGACGTGAGTGCGTTGCTGGAGGTGGGCATTCTCTCGTACGTGGGCACGCCTATCATCCACAAGGACCGCGTGTTGGGCATCCTGGGCTTGTTGGATACCGCCCCCCATCCCGTTTCTGAGGGCGAGTGGGACCTGTTGGTTGCCATTGGTCAGCAGGTCGGCGTGGCAGTGGAGAACGCCCGGCTCTTCGAGGAGGCGCGGCGGCGCGCCACTCAGTTGGAAGCTCTATCCGAGATCGGTCGAGCGGTGAGCTCCACCCTGGACCTGGAGGCGGTGTTGCGCCTGATCCTGGAGCAACTGGAGCGGGTGATCCCCTATGACACCGCTGCCCTGTGGCTACGGGAAGGGGATGTGATGCACATCTCCGCGGCAAGGGGCTTCGAGAATCCAGAGGCGGTCATCGGCCTCGAGGTCCTCACGCAGGAAGATGAGCTTTTCCGGGAACTGGAGCGCACCCGGCGACCTCTCATCCTCGCCGATGCCCAACAAGACAGCAGATTCCGCGGTTTGGCCGGCACGAGCTGGGTTTGCTCCTGGCTCGGGGTACCGCTGTTGAGCAAAAACGAAGTCGTGGGCCTGCTCACTATTGACAAGGGCGAGCCCGCCTTTTACTCTTCCGAGACGGCCGGGTTGGCCCGGGCTTTTGGTCAGCAGGCGGCCATGGCCATTGAGAACGCCCGACTTTTCGAGGAGACACGCCAACGGGTGCGTGAGCTGCAGGTGCTCAACGATGTCAGCATGGCCGCGGTCTCCGGGGTTACCCTGAGTGAGGCTTTGCAGGCCTCTGCGGAGGCCATCCTCAATTGGCTGAAATGCGATCACGTGGGGATTGCGTTGCTGGATGCGGAGAAGGGCGTCTTGCGGCAGAAAGCCTGCGCCACCGCCGGTGAGTTCCCGGATGAAATCCCGGAGGTGGAGTGGCCCATCAGCCAGGGCATCACCGGCTGGGTAGTGCGCCATGGTGAGCCCGTGCTGGTGCCGGATGTGCGCCTGGACCCCCGCTATCTGGGCTTGATCGGGAGCACCGTGTCCGAGCTGTGCGTGCCTCTGCTCGTCGGCTCGCGGGTGATCGGCACGGTTAACGTCGAGAGCTCGCAGTTCAACGCCTTCACAGAGGACGACCAGCGGTTGCTCAGCACCTTGGCCACCAGCCTGGCCATGCGCATCGAGCAGGCTCGCTTGCTGGAGGAGACCCAGCGCCGGATGCGCGAATTCCAGTTGCTCAACGAGGTGAGCATGGCTGCGGCTTTTGGAGTCAGCCTGGACGAGACGTTGCAGGCCGCGGCGGAGGCCCTGGCCGCTGAATTGGAGGGTACCCACGTGGTCCTCATGCTGCTGGACCGGGAAAGCGGTTGGCTGCAGATGAAGGCCAGCGTCGGCTATCCCCTGGAGGCGGTCCAGAACCTGCGCATGCCCTTGGGTGAAGGTATCACCGGCTGGGTAGCCCAGCATGGCAAGCCCCTCCTCGTACCCGATGTGCGGGAGGACCCCCGTTATCACGAGGGCATTCCAGACATACGTTCTGAGCTTTGTGTCCCGCTGATGGTCGGTTCCCAGGTCATCGGCGTGCTCAATGTTGAGAGCCCTGAGCTCAATGCTTTCGACGAAAATGACCAACAGCTTCTCAGCACTCTGGCCAGCAGCCTGGCCTTGCTCATTGAGCGCTCCCGCCTGTTTGAGGAGACGCAGAAGGCCCGCCAACAGGCTGAGGCTCGCGTACGCGAGTTGCAAGTCTTGCACAAAATGAGCCGCGCTATCTCCGGCACCCTGGATTTGAACCAGGTGCTTGATGCGCTGATCGCCGCTCTTTCGCAGGAGATGGCCTTTACCCACATCGCCCTGCACCTGATTGACGAAGACGCCAACGAGAGCCGGGTGGTGCGGGCGGCGGGCCAGGCGCAGGGATTGGAAGGACTGGTGCGCTCGCTGGATGATCTGGTCGGTGACATCCTCATGGATGTGGCCCGCAGTGGACGGATTGAGGTCATTGACGGTTGGGATGAACGCCTGGATCGCGAGATATTTGAGCGGGAGGGACACGCCGATTTGGTACGCGCTTTCGTGCCCCTGGTGCTGCGGGGGAAGACGATAGGCGTTCTGGAAGTGGGTTATCGGCGAGACGAGCGAGCGGTGATCGCGGACGAGGAAGTGCGTCTGCTGGGCGGCCTGGCCGATCAGTTGGCGGTGGTCATCGAACACGCGCGGTTGTATGAGGCGGCGGAAGAGGCGACACGGGCCAAGTCGGCCTTTCTGGCCAATATGAGCCACGAGATACGGACGCCGTTGAACGCGGTGATAGGGATGACGGGCCTGCTGCTGGATACGGAGTTGACGGAGGAGCAGGCGGAGTATGCGGAGACCATCCGCCGCAGCGGTGAGGCTTTGCTGGCCTTGATCAACGACATCCTGGACTTTTCCAAGATCGAAGCGGGGAAGATGGAGTTGGAGGAGCAGCCCTTCGAGGTGCGGCTGTGCGTGGAGGAGAGCCTGGACCTGATCGCGCCTGGGGCGGCGGAGAAGGGTTTGGAGCTGGCGTACATCATCGAGGATGATGTGCCTGGGGCGATAGTGGGTGATGCGACGCGGGTGCGGCAGATACTGGTGAACCTGCTGAGCAACGCGGTGAAGTTCACGGAGAAGGGCGAGGTAGTGGTGTTGGTGGAGAGTCGTGCTCTGGGTGGGGAGGCGCACGAGGTGCATTTTGCGGTGCGGGACACGGGGATCGGGATACCGGCGGAGCGGATGGGGCGCTTGTTCCAGTCCTTCAGTCAGGTGGACACCTCGACGACGCGGAAGTACGGGGGCACGGGTTTGGGGTTGGCCATCAGCAAGCGGTTGGCGGAGATGATGGGTGGAGAGATGTGGGTGGAGAGTGAGGTAGGGAAGGGTTCCACTTTCCACTTCACCATTGTGGCGGAGGCGGTGCCGGGCCATCGGAAGGTCTATCTGCGGGGGCCGCAGCCGGTGCTGGCGGGCAAGCGGGTGCTGATCGTGGACGACCACGAGACGAACCGCATTATTCTCACCCGACAGGTTGCGGCGTGGGGGATGTTGCCTCGCGCTACGGGCTCCGCTGTTCAGGCGCTGGAGTGGGTGCGACGGGGCGAACATTTCGACGCAGGCATTCTGGACATGCACATGCCGGAGATGGACGGGGTGACTTTGGCGCAGGAGATACGGAAGGAGCGGGGTGGAGCGGAGTTGCCGTTGGTGATGTTGAGCTCTCTGGGGGAGCGGGTAGGTGAGGAAGGGCTGTTCACGGCCTACATGACGAAGCCGGTGAAGGCGGGGCAGTTTTATGAGGTTTTGATGGGAGTGTTTGGTGGGGTGACGGTGCGGATGGGAGCGGGGGCGATGAAAGAGCGTTTCGATCGGGAGTTGGGGCAGCGGCATCCGCTGCGCATTTTGCTGGCGGAGGACAACGTGGTGAACCAGAAGGTGGCGCTGCGCATCCTGGAGCGGCTGGGGTATCGGGCGGACGTGGCGGCCAATGGGCTGGAGGTGCTGGACGCGCTGGGGCGGCAGTCCTATGACGTGGTGTTGATGGATGTGCAGATGCCGGAGATGGACGGTGTGGAGGCGACGCGGCGGATTCACGAGATTTGGGGGAGCAATGGGCGACCGCGGATCATCGCCATGACGGCACACGCCTTGTCCGGGGACCGGGAGCGGTATCTGGAGGCGGGGATGGATGACTACATCAGCAAGCCGGTGCGGGTAGAGGAGCTGGTGCAGGCCCTGGAACGGTGTCAGCCGCGGGGAGGGAAAGCATCCGGACGCGGGCCGACAGCAGTGCCCCATGAATCGCCAGCGCCACCAGCGGATTTACCTGGTGCCGTCATAGATCCAACGGTGCTGGAAAAGTTTCGGGCTGTGATGGGGCAGGATGCTCCGCTGTTTATAGCCGAGCTGGTGGAAGCCTTCCAGATGGACGCGGTCCGGCTCTTAGCAGAGTTGCGGCAGGCGGTGGCACAAGGGGACCCGGAGCTGATGCGGCGCGCGGCCCACACGCTGAAAGGGAGCGCTGCCACTTTGGGGGCCACGAGACTCTCGGCCTTATGTCTTGATTTGGAATGCATGGGGCAACAGGGAGAACTGACGGGCGCAGAGGAAAAACTGGCCCAGCTCGAGAAGGAGTACGCAAGGTTTAAGACGGCCGTGACTCTTCAAGGGGTCGGTTCCGGGTAAGAAACCCTCGCCGCAGGCGAGGGAGCTATCACCGCTCCACTTCACTGCCTGATCTCGCGGAGTTGAACTCCGCCAGTTGTGCTGGTCCGATGGGAGCTGTCACCGCTATGTGGGGCAGGTTTGTCCCGTAGCGGCCGACCGCTGCTGCGTCCTGAGCCCGGCGAAGGGCTGCGTCCTGAGCGAAGTTGGGGTAGCCGCGCTTTCCATAGCGCGGCCGACGGCTGGGGGGATGGGAGAGGTCTCCGAGGCCAGGGCACAGCAGCAACGCGCCCCCAAAGTGAAATACGCCCGAGGAAGCTGTCGCGCTTGCCACAACTTCAGGAATGTGGTAAAATGAGCATCTGTAGAAAGAACCAGGCGTCGCCCGGTTAGAAACCGGCTTGGCACTGGCTCTTCGGGCCGGTGTCCAAGCCTGAGCGGGAGTGGACCGTGGGGGTGGAGTTGAAGCGAGACAACCGGTGGACGGTGATCCTGTTGCTCATTCTGTTGATGGCCTTTGCCCTGCGGGTGTTGCAACTGGACCACCGTCCTTTATGGTGGGATGAGGGCAATAGCGTGTACTTTGCTCACCAGAGCTTGTCGGACCTGGTCAGCGAGACGCGCACCACCAATGACACTGACCCGCCGGTCTATCGCCTGGCCTTGGGGGTGTGGAAGGAACTGGGCGGCAGTTCTCCCTTTGCTCTGCGCTTTCTCTCGGTGGGGTTGGGGGTGTTGGTGGTGGCTCTCACCGGGATGGTGGGTCGCTGGCTGGGGAGCAGGCGCACGGCTTTGCTGGTCGCGCTACTCGTCGCTCTGTCGCCGATGCAGGTGTACTACTCCCGCGAAGCTAAGGGTTATGTGTGGGCCACGGTTTGCGGATTGCTGTCCGTCTACGCCTGGGGGCGAGGAACGGGATATTTCAACAGCGGGCAACCTTCGCGTAGTGAGGCTATTTGCTGGTGGGTCCTTTACGTCCTGAGTACGGCGGCGGCCATCGGCGCGCATTACTATCTGGGTCTGCTGGTGGTGTGGCAGGGTGTGTGGCTGCTGGGATGCGAGGGTTTGTCCTTGATCCGCAGGAGCCCGGTGCGCCATCGTGCGCTCGCGCATCTGGGACAATGGACTCTGGCGGTGGGAGCGGTGGCTTTGCTTCTTCTGCCGTGGACGCTCATCGTGTTCGGCACCACCGTGCGCGGGGTGATGGGCTTGTCGCGGGGGGAGGCCCTATCGTGGTGGGCCTATCTCAGCCGGGTGCTGGGCGAGTTCTGCTGGGGGACAGGGGATGAGAGCTACGGCGTTTTGATAGCCAGCAGTGCCATGACGGCTTTGGCTGTGGTTGGTGTTTTGACGGGTGAGCGCCGGGCCTTTCTCCTCACCTGGGTCGTCATACCCCTGACGGCTGCGTATTTTTTGCAGAGAGCTTACCCCTTTTTCTTCCCCCGTTTTCTGCTGTATTTGGGACCGGTTTTCTATTTGCTGATGGCTCGTGGGTTGGAGGCTCTGGGGCGGCGGGGGCCCAAGGCCGCCATGCTGGTTCTGCTGCTCGTGGTCATCGTCCTGTGGATTCCCGCGCTGGGGCGCGTCTACACCGCAGCAGTTGATGAACTGGAAGACCCGCGACCGGCTATGGCTCATCTCAGCGCCTTGGCCCAACCCGACGATGCTCTCGTCTACGTTTACGTCTGGCAGGTGGGTTACCTGCTCAGTTACTATCCCCAGCACCAGCTCAGTTTCTACCGGGCCTACTTCACCCCCCAAACCGTAGGCCCGGAGTTGGAGAGCATCTTCGCTACCCATCCCAGACTCTGGCTGCTCAGCTATCGCATAGCGGCGGAAGATGCTCATAACCTTTCTGCTTCCTGGCTGGAGGCCGAGGCGTATAAGGTGGAGAGCAACTGGTACGGGCGTCACCACCTGGCTTTGTATCTGGCTCCGCACTTCCAGACGCCGGGTGTCGGGCCAGAGGAGGGGACAGCTTACTTTGGTGGGTGGGTGGAGCTGCGCTACCCTGTGGTGGATGCCCATCTCCACCCTGGCGAAGTGATGGCCTTACCACTGCGCTGGCGTGCTCTGACTCCCCTGGACGAAGAGTATAACGCCTTTGTCCACCTGGGCCTGCCGGGCGCTCCGCCTCTGGCCCAGAATGATGGTATCCCGCAGAATGGCCTGGCTCCCACCAGCGTGTGGGCGGTGGGCCGGGAAGTGCTCGACCGGCGGGTGCTATCGTTGCCGGATGACATGGCACCGGGGCGCTATCAAGTCACAGTGGGACTATATCGCTTGTCGGATGGAAGCCGTCTGGCGGTACGCAATGTTAACGGTCAAGAGGGGGCTGTACGCCTTGGTTATGTACATGTGGAGTGTCAATAAACCATGAAAGCGAATCGCACATCGGTCTCCCATAGACATATAGCAGTACTTGTCATTATGGCCTTTATCATGGTACTGTTTTTTCTGTACACTATGCTTTCCTACACAGGGGGTGAACTGGTGATGCCCCTGGATGATGCATTTATCCACTTCCAGTACGCTCGCCAGTTGGCTCAGGGATGCTTTTTTTGTTACAACAGCGAGGACCCGCCCAGCACTGGCGCCACGAGTTTGCTTTATCCATTTGTACTTGCTATAGGATACCTTCTGGGGTTCAGTGACACCAGGCTCATTGTTTTTGCCCTCGGTCTCAACGCGCTGTTGTTGGCAGTGTCTGCTATCTTGGTATACCGTATTACATTCTCGATAGCAAGCGGCGCTCAGGAGCAAAGCAGCGAGCATAAGCTATCTTCGTCTGCAGTTGCTCTACTGGCTGGGCTCTTTTTCTTGCTAAACGGACCGCTCCTGTGGAGCTTCTCCAGTGGGATGGAGACCGGTCTGTTCACTACTCTGATTCTGGCTACTTTGGATAGTTTCATCCAGCGGCGGTTTCGTCGTCTGAGCCTTTGTGCCTCGCTGATGGCGATGACTCGTCCAGAGGGGTTGATACTAGCTGGCCTACTGGCTCTAGCACTGTGGCTCCGAGAAGGCGGGCGAGCCAGACGTATCCTACCTGCAATCTTGTTACCTATCCTGGCAGGTCTCATCCAGCCTCTCCTGAATTATGTTCTGACCGGCAGTCTATCTGCCAATGGGATGAAAGCTAAATCGTGGTTCTATTCTGTGCCTATGTACCCCACTTACGTTCTCAACTCGATTCTGGCATACTATCGCGAGATAATGGTTGGTGTATTTGGAGGCGTGGGGGACGAGTGGCGTTACTACCTGCCGCCTTTTTTCTTCCTGTTCTTCTTGGGAGGGGTGCTACTGGGAGCTCTCAAGGAATGGCGTCGCCGAACAATCGGACCGGCTATCCTGGTGATGCTCTGGTTTTTTATTGGGCTAGCCTCTACCGCTACTCTTTACAATGCGCTGTGGCATTATGCCCGTTACCAAATGCCTTTTTTCCCCCTGGTCATTGTCTATGGGAGCTGGGGGTTGTCTGCTGTGGTTAGATGGTTGGTGACGAAATTCACCCGTATAATTAGTGCAGGTGTAGCGGGTAACCGTCGTGCTGTTGGCCTTATAGCGTATAGAGCCGTCCGCCGCTACATTTTGCGGCAGCGGGAGTGGGTACTAGTAGCTGTAGCTTCCCCTCTTATTGCCTATTCTCTTTTAACGGTCCATACCTTTGCCGGGCGATACGGAATGGCCTGCTTCACAATTAGCAGGCAGCAAATGGCGATGGCCAGGTGGATCGACGATCACTTGCCACCTCAGGCTCGTGTTGCTGTTCATGACGTAGGTGTATTAAAATATTTTGGCCACAGATACGTTTACGATTTGGTGGGATTGGTCACCAACGGCGCAGCAGAGGCGGGGCGCAATGGACCGGGTAGTGTTTTTGAGGCTATGGAATCGCATGAAATCTCTCTGTCCGGGCGATCGGTTCTGGCCCGCCCTGACTACATTGCTGTCTACACGGGAGCTTTCCCGCCGGCTATCTACTTCGCCGATACCGACATGTTTGCTCAGGAGCTTTACCGTGTGGAAGTGCCCGATTTCTCCAAGGTTGCCAGTGCCTTCTCTGAACAGGCGGTCTACAGGGTTGACTGGCGACTGGGTGACAGTGGCAGCGAGATAGTTCAGACGAATATCCTGAGCCAAATACAAGGGATGCATCTAGTGGATACACTGGACGTGGCAGATCTACGAAGTGAGAAGATGCATAGCTACCGGTGGTGGCAAACTGGCCGGCCTGCTGGGTTTCCCACTGAAGTCAGACAGTTCTCTTATCGCGCCGACCCTTCCCGTGTCGTCTTGGATGGAGGTCGAATGATGAGCGGTGGCGAAGAGATGGTGGTGCGGTCAGAACCCGGGGAGGACATGATGATTGTCATGCGTGCTCATGCTATGAACGATGTCCGCCTGCGGGTCTTCGTCAACGATATGTATCTCGGCTTGTGGGCTTACCCGGCTGGGCCAGGGGAGTGGATAGAAACGGCGTACTTGGTGCCAGGCAAGCACATTACCTCTGGACGGACGAAGTTGCGCTTCGAAGCTGTCACCGAGTCTCCCCATTTTCGCTGGCATGCGCCTTTCTACTATTGGTTCTGGCAGGGTGAGTTTCGTCCGGAACCAGTCACACCTACCCATCCTCTATCCGCTGAGCTCGGTGGCAAAGTCAGGCTGCTGGGCTACGACGTGGATAAGACCATGGTCAAGCCTGGGCAGACGATTAACCTCACCTTGTACTGGCAAGCCATTACACCTACTAAGGAATCTTACACTGTCTTCACCCATCTACTGGATAGTAATAACGAGATTTGGGGGCAGAAAGATAACCCTCCCTATTTCGGTACTTATCCCGTCTGGGTCTGGCGAGAAGGCGAGATCGTCAGGGACCCCTATGCTATCCCAGTTTCCGAGGATGCACCTCCAGGAGAGTACATAGTCGAGGTAGGAATGTACGAACCGCTTACGGGCAGGAGACTGCTGGTTCGCAGGGAAGGGTATCCACCAACAGACCATCTCGTCCTGGTGCCCATTTCCGTGGTTGAGGAATGATTGCTGATGGATAGTCACTTATGCTCTACGATCACCTGTCCCACAGTGATGCTATTCTGACTTGCTTGCTCCTGTGGGGTGCTTATGGTGAGGCGCTGTCCTGTTGTATAATCGTAAAACCCTATCTCGAGGCTATAAATGCCGGGCGGGGTCTCCATAGGGATAAGACAACCTCGTTTGTCGTGGATTTCATCCCCCACCCGCCAAGTAGACGTGGGCGCTGCCCCAAATTGCGGTTCGCCGTCAACGCCGCCGATCACTTTTCCGTCTGGAGCGACGAGGTGTGCGAAAAACGCATAGTTTGGTGTCATTTCGTTTAAGCATTTAAAGTTGAACTCTAACCGCAAGATGTCTCCTGGTGCCATTGCTTCTGTCTGCTGTGCGAACTCATCGAGCTCAATGGCATTCTCCCAGCGGATGGACGTTTGCTTCCTTGTCATTGATGCCCTGGGATAGACGTAGCCAAATATCTCGTAGCCACTGCCAGCCCAGTCGTTCGAGTACCGGTAGAGATGCCGATTCAGAAACCACCCTAGTTCATTACCTGAATCCTCAGGTAGCAGGTGCACTCGATCTACGATAAGCCAGAGTTTCTCGGCTGGCAGGGGGGGAGAGAGAACTGCTTCGAAGCCTTGGTGTTGTTGTGAAGAGTACCAATAGTGTACAAAAGACCCTTTGAAAAAGTTCATGATCAGGCGGTAACGAGGTTC
>JACIWR010000299.1 GCA_014360845.1 Anaerolineae bacterium | reverse complement strand
CTGTCGCGGCGGATGACGCGCAGCCGCAATTGATACACCCCATCCGGCACCAGGGTGGTATCCCAGGTGCCCAGGGGGCCGTTGTTGACCATGTTTTCGTGCACTTCGATGAAAATCCAATCGCCGGTGGGATTGGGGTCTGGCGCGTAGAAGAGGTCGTATCGCCAAAAGTCGGGATGGGTGGCGGTGCCGGTGATGGAAACTACACCGCGGATGATGGCGTTGTCCTGCGGTGAGGTGATGATGGCAATGCCCTCTTGCGTCGGAGGGCTCGCAATGGATGTGGTGGCGGGAATGAGGAGCGCGATGAGTATGAGACAGAATGATAGCTTTTTCATGCGCCAGTTTCTCTCCTTGCGTTGAATTTCACGGTTACTAAGTGTATCACAAAACTGAGATTAAGACAAGAACACATTGCTGACGGGGTACGCTTCTGTTTCGGGGCAGGTTTGTCCCGTAGCGGCGGCCCGCCGCCGTCGCATCCTTGTAGGGCGGGTTGGGCTCTCTTCTTCCCCCAACCAGCGCCGCCTGTTAACGGCGGTGCGTCCTCAACCAAGCCCAACTCGCCCCACGGGGAAACTCCGCGAGATCGGGACACGTTCGCGTTCTTGAATTTGGCTTGAGCAATCGTCTTTTGTGTGGTACAATAGTAGCAGGATTCGCCGGATGCGATGTGATGTTCTATGAGCGTCCACCGGACACCCCCTGGTTGGCGCGAGGATGGACCATGCCTGCTACGTCGCGAGATGAAACTGCGCCACGTTCATCAAACCCCTCCCTGATCGGCTCTCCAGCCATTGCGAGAGCCGGCTGGCCCTCTGTGCTGCGCGCTGCCTGGTCGCGATATTTGCCTCCCTACCTGCCCCCAGACCTTCCCCCAACGCCGGAGAACCAGATTACCGTGACCACTCACTTGGGCTCTCTGTTGGAGATAGTCAAGACATATTTGCCCCGTCGCCTGCTCCAGCAGTTGTTGAGCAAAGCGGAGGAAGCGGAGCAGGGCCAGATGATCGAAGGCACCCTGCTTTTCGCCGATATTAGTGGTTTCACGGCCATGGCTAATGCCCTGATTTTTCCCGATAGCTCCGCTGAGGCGGCGGTGCAGGTGGTGAACAAGGAGGGCACGGAGGAACTGACCGGCACCGTCAATGAGGTCTTCAGCACCATGCTATCCGTGGTTGATGCCTGCGGCGGCGACCTGCTGGTCTTCGGGGGGGATGCGCTGCTGATTCTTTTCACGGGGGATCAGCACCCCCTCGTCGCGGTCCGCGCTGCCCAGCAGATGCTGGCCCTGATGAAGCCTTTTGCCCAAACTCGGACCTCGCGCGGGGTGTTTCCCCTTCAGGTGCATGTTGGCATCAATAGCGGGCGTTTCCTGGCGGCCAGTGTGGGGCGCTTGTGGCATACGGAGCACGGGCCCACCGGGCGCGAATACGTGGTCACCGGGCGGGTGGTGAACGAGACTGCTCGCGCAGAGGCCGTGGCCAGTGGGGGACAGATAGCCCTGGGCCCCGGTACTCTGGCCGCGGTGCAGGCAGCCTTCCCGCGGCTGGACATCCCCCTGCACCAGGAATTCGGCATCCTGGACGATAGCCGGGATTGGTGGATCGAAGTGCCTTTTCAGCCCCTGGAGGCTCCACCCTCCGTGAGCTCTTTGGAAGAGGTGGTATGGGCCCTGGATCGCCTGGTGCCCTATTTGCCTGTCGGTCTTTTGCCCAAGATCGTGGTCAATCCGATGCAGCCCGAAATCGAGGGTGAACACCGCTTGGTGACGGTGCTCTTCGCCAATCTGTTGGGCATGAGCGACATTGTGGAAGCTTTGGGGCCGGAGGGGAGTGAGGAAGCAGCGGCCATTCTGGATCGCTATCTGAGGGCGATGCAGGAAGTGGTCATGCGCTATGGCGGTACGGTCAACAAGATGGATTTGTGCGACGAGGGCGATAAGCTGTTGGTGCTTTTTGGCGCTCCCCGAGCTCACGAGGATGACCCCCAGCGGGCGGTGCGGGCGGCCCTGGAAATGCAGGAGGCCATGCGTCCTTTTCGAGAAGTGCCCACTCTGGCCGGGACTTTTTCCCTGCGCCAGCGCATTGGCGTCCATACCGGCACGGTATTCGCCGGTAATGTAGGAGCGGCGGCGCGCAAGGAGTACACGGTGATGGGGGATACGGTGAACCTGGCCGCCCGGCTGATGACTGCTGCCGCAGCAGGTCAGGTGCTGATCAGTCCCACCACCCGCCGTTATCTCTCGGACGAGTTCGTCTGCGAGGACCTGCCGCCCCTCGTTGTCAAAGGCAAACCTGAGCCGGTGGCGGTGTGTGCGGTGCGGGAATTGCGCCGCGGGGGCGAGGTAGTGCGACATGCCGCCCGTCATGGGGCCTTTGTCGGGCGGAAGAAGGAGCTGACGCAGCTTAAAGAGCTCATCGGGCGGGTCCTGGGTGGCGCGGGGCAGGTGGTGACCATTGCCGGCGAGGCCGGGGTGGGTAAATCGCGCCTGGTGGATGAGGTGCTGGCTCACGTCGCCGGGGTTGGGATGCAAATCCTGTGCGGGGAGTGTGTCTCCTACGGCTCCAACATACCCTATTCCCCGTGGATCGCGGTGCTGCGCGAGTTCTTTGCCTGGCAGGCAGAGGATACTCCGGCCACGCGACGCGAGAAGCTGCGGGCGGGGTTAGCGGCAGTGGATGAGAGGCTGGTACAGTGGCTGCCCATCGTCGCTGGCGTTTTAGGCCTGTCTGAGCCGGATACGCAATTGACGCGCTCCCTGGATGCCCGCCTGCGCAAAGAACGCTTCTTCGCCATAGTCACCCGCCTGTTGCAGTCCAGAGCGCGCCAGGTCCCCTTGCTCCTGCTTTTCGAGGATTTGCACTGGGCGGACCCCATCTCCCTGGAATTGCTCTCCCACATCGCCCGCCACTGTTACGACGACCCTTTGCTCATCCTGGCCGTCCATCGCCCCAGTCTCGATCTGGCAGAATGGAGGGAATTCGAGCACTGTACCGCGATTCTGCTGGAGGAGCTTGATTCCGAGGAGCGCGTCCAATTGGTCGGTTCCCTGCTCAATCTCTCCGATTTGCCCTCGGACCTGTGCGATCTGATCCTGAGCAAAGCCCAGGGCAATCCCTTTTACATTGAAGAGGTGGTTCACGTTTTGATGGACCGCGGCTACCTGGTGCCCGACAATGGACGCTATCGGCTGGCCGGTAAACTGTCTGATGTGGAGATACCCGACACGGTGCGCGGGGTGGTGATGAGCCGTATTGACAGCCTGGATGAGGGCAGCCGGAACGTGCTCAAGGTGGCGGCATGTATTGATCGCATCTTCCCTTATTCCGTGCTGCGGGCTATTTACCCCTGGCCCGTGCTGGATGAAGTTCTGCGGCGGCGCTTGGAGGTGCTGGACCGGGTAGACCTGACCCCGCTGAAGACTCTTGAGCCCGAGTTGAGCTACCAGTTCAAGCATGTCCTCACTCAGGAGGTCGCCTATGAAAGCCTGAGCTATGCCCGTCGCCGGGAGTTGCACAGCCGCGTCGCGCAGTATTATGAAAGCGCCTACGCTGGTCGCCTGGAAGAGGTATACGAGTTGCTGGCTTACCACTACGGGCGAGGTGAGGAACGCGCCAAAGCTCTGGAATACGCCCTGAAAGCCGGGGATAAGGCCAAGGCGGCCTTCGCCAACGAGGCAGCCATCAGATACTATCAGGAGGCGATTCGGCTCATCAAGCTGGGCAGGAGACAAATCAGTGGCGATTTGCAACTGGCCGAGGTCCACCTTCACCTGGCCGATGTGCTGGCCCTGGTGGGGCAATATGACCAGGCGGCTGAGAATTACCAGGCTGCTCTGGAGGTGGGAGGCACGGCCCTGTCCGCAGAACAGCGGGCACGCCTTCAGCGCAAAGCGGCCATGATTCACGAGAAACGGGGAGATTACGACCGGGCCCTGGCAGGGTTGCTGGCGGCCAGTTCGACACTGGCGGCGGACCCGGCGGCCCGCACCTCGCGCCAGATGGTGCGTGTCCTCTCGGATTTGGGCAGCGTGTACATGCGCAAGGGAGAATACCGGGAGGCCATCCGCCTGGGCGAGCAGGCCCTGGAGGTCCTGGATCAACTGGACGAGGACCGGGAGACTTTGAGCAGTGAGGGGTGGGTGTACACCAACCTGGGCGTGGTATACACCGTGTTGGGCGAGTACCATCGCGCGGAGGCTTTTTACGGGCGCGGGTTGCGGGCGCGGGAGCAGGCTGGCGATTTGTATGGCATCGTCTTGTCTTATAACAACCTGGGGACCCTGGCGCGTCTGCAAGGCGACTACGCACGCGCTCTGGCAGCCTATAAGCGTTGCCTGGAGATGGCCCAGCGTATTGGGTACACCTACTTTGTGGCTATGGCCTACAACAATCTGGGCATCTGCTATCAAGGCATGGGGCGTTACGCGGAGGCGATTGCCCATTATCGCGATAGCCTGGCCATCCGCGAGGAGATAGGCGATCGGGCGGGTATCGCCAGTTGCTACAACGACTTGGGGCTGGCTTATCATCACCTGGGGGAGTACGACCGCGCTCTGGATTATCACCACCGCAGTCTGGAGATTCACGAGGCGACGGGGCACGCTTTGGAAGTGGCCAATTCGCTGATCAACATTGCCGCCGTCCAGGTGGACAAGGGCGATCACCGAGAGGCCATGGTCAGTGCGCGACGAGCGGTGGAGATGCTGGAGTCCCTGGGATCGAAGGTGATTCTTTCGGAGGCCTGCGCAGTGCTGGCGCAGGCTCATCTGGCGGTGGGAGAGCTGGATGCGGCCCTGCACTACGGTAAGCGCGCCTTGAGCGTGGCGCGAGAGACGGGGAGCCATCGCGATGATGGCGTTGCCCAATGTGTCCTGGGGCAGGTGTGCGCGGCGCAAGCGGCCCGCGAGGGGGATGCGCGCTTGGTCGCTGCGAGCAAAGAGCATTTCGAGCAGGCTTTGCAATCGTTGCAGAAAGCGGGTGATTTCTTTGAGCTGGCAAAGGGCTGGCGCGGTTATGCGCAGTTTCTGGCTGACCAGGGCGAGGCGGAAGAAGCGGCGCGCTGCGCTGCTGAAGCTGAGCGTATTCTGCAGATGATCAAGGGGACTGGCACAGCGGTTTAAGCGCATCTTTCTGGCAAGCTGGGGCAATCCAACGCCGCCAGTTTACGGCGGTGTTAGAGAAGCGCATCGGTTCACGGCGGCACAAAACGAGCAATCCATCGAGATGAAGGAGGTGAGGGACGTGTCTTTGGAAGCGGTACAAATGATCATTGGCCGGGCGGCCACGGATGCGGAGTTCCGCGAGGCGTTGATTGAGAACGCTGCTGAAGCGTGTCAGGGCTATGATCTCACGCCCGAGGAGTTGGAGGCTTTGGAGGCATTGGACGCCGGGAGCTTGAAAGCCTTCGCCGGAACCCTGGACAAACGCATCCAGAAGGGCCCCAGCATCGGTTTGGGGGTGTGAGGGGCACATATCAGAGCTTCTGCGCGAGGAGATGGTTATCCATCTCCTCGCCGTGACTACTTAGCCTATGCTCCAAGTCCCCGTCCCGGGGACGTTCCATGCGGCAAGACGCTGTCTTTTGCGCGGTTTTCTCAGCCGAGACGCCCCCGGGACGGGGGCTA
>JACIWR010000298.1 GCA_014360845.1 Anaerolineae bacterium | reverse complement strand
TCTCCTCTGCGGAGCTGGTGCCGGCTTGCGTCTCGCATAACTCGAAGCGCGGTGGTTCTGCGACGTGCGGGCCACGGCCTCGTCGGCGAGGTGGCGGGGGCACATGATAGGTGAGAATGCCCTCGGGCACCTGGTCGGGTGGCTCATCGGCCAGGGAGATGAGGACCAGCCGCCGACCGGCTTCGCGTAAGCGCAGGAGCGTGACCATCAGTTCTTCGCTGGTCACGGCGGTGACCAGGACCAGAGTGGCTCCCCAGGGCAGCTTGGGGCTCTCGGTGGTCAGCAGGCGCTCGTAGGAGACCGTGGCCAGGGGATGCACGGCGGCCAGCATTTCCAAAATGCGGGTTAGTTGCCGGGGGTTGCGACTGGGCAGCACCTTGATGGGCTGGTCGGAGCGGGGCAGACTGCCATTGGCCACCAGGCCCACGATGTAGCGCTGCTCGATGCCATAACTGGCAATGGAAGCCGCAGTGCTGATGGTGCGTTCCAACAAAGCTGGCCTGGTCCCCTCCCAGTGCTTGGCAAAGGTGGCCACATTGAGGAAGATGACCAGATTATGGGATGTGCTGGGCTCGTAGATTTTGGATTGCAGGGCCTGACGGCGGGCGGTGGCTTTCCAATGGATGCGGCGGAAGCTATCTTGCGGCTGGTGATCGCGCACACCGATGGTACGGCTGGGGTCCTCGAACATGCGTTGGCGCGATTTGAACTCCCCGAAGGGGTCTTTGGGAGGCAGTCCCAGCTCGGCGAGGGGCCAGATGCGAGGATATACGATGAGCCAGTCCAGATGGGGGGCGGTGGCTTTGGCGGTGAACAGGCCGAAGATGTCACCCGATTGCAGGCGGGCCGGTCCTAACTGGAAATAGCCCCGTTGTTCACAGCGGAGGTGGTAGCGCCGGCTGACCCGCTCGTACCAGCGCATGGAGAGGAAGTTAGACAAGAAACCGCGCTCCATCTGAGAAGAGGGCTCTAATTCATCTCCCTCCAGAGTGACAGCAGTAGGGAACTCATCATCCACCTGCAGCCAGCTCAGCGGGAGCAATTTGCGGTTGGCGATGCGCACGGTGAGCTCCACCTTCTCGCCGAGAAATACCCGACGCTCGCTCAGAGTCCGTTCGTACTGAATCCCACTGAGGGCGTAGCGGTTCCACAGCCAGGCGACCGGTAGCACGGTGAGCAGCAGCGCGGCTATCACCAGCAGCCCTTGCTGGCGAGCCACAAGGCCGATGAGGATGATGACCAGCGTCAGAGCAATCCAGGTGTCGTTGAACATGCCCAGCACCCGGCGCGATTCGTCCCCCCTGGTGCTGCTCAGAGATTCTTTTCGGCTCCAAACGTCTTTCTCGGAGATCATAGGTCTACTCAGTGCAATTTAGTTCGGTGAGAACGGGTCAAGTCCGATGCACATTTTTGACCCGCCAGGACGTGAGGCGTGATTCGTGAAACGTGATTCGTGAAACGTGATTCGTGAGGGCCACGTTTCACGCCTTCACGTTTCTCATCCACGCCCGGTGTGTAAGCTCTCCACCGGTACCGGCACCGCGTCTATTACTTCCATGACCACTTCTTCCGGCGTGCGGCCTCGCAGGCGGGTCTGGGGGCTGATGAGGATGCGGTGGGTGAGCACGTAGGGAGCCAGCGCTTTGACATCGTCCGGGATAACGTAATCGCGGCCCCGGATGGCGGCCAGAGCCTGGGCGGTCTTGTACAGGGCCAGCGTCCCCCGCGGACTGACCCCCAGGTCCACGGAAGGGTGCTCTCGCGTGGCCCGCGCCACCTGCACCACGTATTCTCTCACCGACCGTTCGACTCGAATGCGGCGCACCTGCTCCTGTAGCTCCAATAGCTCCGCTGCCGTGGTCACCGGCTGCAAATGCTCCAGCGGGTCCTCTTGTTCAAACCTCAGCAGAATGCGGTTCTCCTCCTCCTCGCTGGGATAGCCGATTTTTATCTTGAGCAGAAAGCGGTCTATCTGAGCTTCGGGCAGGGGGAAAGTGCCCTCCAGCTCGATGGGGTTCTGGGTGGCCAGCACCATGAAGGGCCGAGGCAGGGGTTTGGTCTCCCCATCCACGGTGATTTGGCGCTCCTGCATGGCTTCCAGGAGGGCGCTCTGCGTGCGCGGCGTGGCGCGGTTTATCTCGTCGGCCAGCAGTATCTGGCTCATTATCGGTCCGGGCTTGAACTGAAATTCCTGCAGCTTCTGGTTGAAGAAATTGATGCCGGTCACGTCTGAGGGTAGCAGGTCGGGGGTGAACTGGATGCGCTGAAAGGTGCAGTCCAGTGAGCGGGCCAGGGCTTTGGCCAGGGTCGTCTTGCCGATGCCGGGCACGTCCTCGATGAGTACGTGGCCCTCGCAGAGCAGGGCGACCATCGCCAGCTCGATCACCTCGTCTTTGCCGACGATGACTCGCTTCACGTTCTCGGTCACGCGCGCGACGGTTTCTTGTATCATGGCAGCTCCTTATGTGGATGGGGTCTTGATCGCAATATATGCACTCCGCGGTGGGCGAAAAGGTTCATCGGGTTCGAAAACGTTCTTGGCCGGTCTCCTGAGCCTCAGAATCCGCGTCGGGCCGTGGGCCCGACCTATACATCGGTAGGGCGGGGCCCTGCCTCGCCGAACCCCTGGTGAAGAAGGCCCGGCTCACTCGACAGCGATGTTGAACCCCAGCGGCACGACTTGAATCCAGACATTGCCCGGTTTGAAGGGGAAAGTCTGCCCGGAGGCGTCCACGAAGCGGATCAGGTCGTGGCGGCCGGGGCGCACCCAACGCACATCGTACATCTGCCCGTCGCGGAAGACCCGTGCCAGCCCCTCGCCCCAGATTTGAATCTGGATTGAGTAGTGCCCGCCGTAATGCGTATCCTCCAGAATGGCCGATTCGACGTGGGGCGCGTAGAGGACGACCACGTTTTGGGCCACGAGTTGCTGTCCGGTGATCTCATCGCCATGGGGCACGCCCAGCACCGCGCGGCGATAGCCCGCGACAGCGGCGTCGTAGGAGTATTCGGCGTCCGCGTACCGTGGCGAGTACACGATTTGGAGTTGGGTAGCGGGGGTGCCGCCTGCCGGTGGTGTATCGGAGAAGGCCCAACCGGAGAGGTCCTGGCGGCCATTCAAGCCGCGCTCATCCGTCGCCTGCCCCAGCGTGGCCGTATCGCTGAACAGGGTGTGTTCGAAAGCCTTGCCGGGGGCGGGGATGCGTTTGAAGACGCTGTGGTGGCCGAAATCCGGGGCGAACACCCGCTCGAAGAAGTCCGATTTGCGGATTTCCTCTTTCACACCGATGCTGGCCCCAGAGTAGGCGAACATGGATTTGAACATGGCCGGGATTTCCAGGTCAATCAGCCGCGCGCTGCGGATAGAGCCGATTTTGGAGCAATCCCTGCTCAGGAAGATGGCAGTGAAACGGGTCAGGTTGCCCTCAGCGTAGTGTTCGAAGACCACATCGGCGAAGCTCAGTCCTGCCTGCGGACGCACAACGGCCGGCGCGTTGGAGATTTTCACCGCCAGCGGACGACGCTCCAGTTTCGCCGGGTCTACTTTGAGGCCGGTCAGCGGGCACACATCCGTTTCCATAGGCACCAGCGGCACAGCGCCGTAAGCTCCGGCGGCGCTCGGTGGCGCCAGGCTGCCCAGCCCTCCACCGCTGAGTTCAGAGGGAGCAGCGGCCTCTTGGGTGGTGCTGGCTTTAGCTTCTGCCGTGGGGATAGACGTTGCGGTAGGACTCGGCGAGGGAGTGGGTGACGGTGTCATGGTGGGTGTGGCGGTGGGGCGCGGCGTCGGTGTGAGGGTAGCGGTTGGCGATGGGGTTGAGGTGGGCGTGTGGGTTGGTTGGAGCGTGGCCGTGGCGGTCGGCATAGAAGTGGGCGTGGGGAGTGGTGTGGACTGGCAGCCGTTGATTGCTATTGGCAGGAGCAGCAGGGCCAGCACTCCGATCCACGTTCTCAATCTCCAGTTGAGCGATGAGCGATGCATAAAGGACCTCCGATGTGGGTTAAGTATTTCGGGTATGAGTCTGAGTCAGCGGCGAGTATTATACCATATCCCTATCTCGCTGTCGAACCGAGCCGCGTTGCCAGGGACAGGCGTGTGGGCGACGCATGCTGCGCCCCTACGGGGTGTAAACTCGTGTCAAAACTGAGGCACACCCGTTTACAGTGGCGGGTAGGGCTCTCTGCCTTAGACCGATAGAGCAGAATCGTTACATGGGCTCACCTGCTTGCCCGGCTCAGCCGAGCCCAACCCGCCCTACAGGGATGCGGTCACCCTTCGTCTTCGCTCAGGGCGCGGCCCTTCGTCTTCGCTCAGGGCGCAGACCTTCGTCTTCGCTCAGGGCGCAGACCTTCGTCTTCGTCCCTCGATCCGCTCGGGAAGGGCTCAGGGCACGGCGGCGGGCCGCCACTACAGGACAAACCTGCTCCCAAACTGAAGCGCACCCGCACACCTGTTTACAGTTGTATTCTGGGCTGCAATGGGGTATAATAATAATCAAGCGTCAAGTGTATTGAGCCCCACAAAGCCCACGGAATTCAGGCCCGCAGTGGTTTGCAACAAGGAGGATGGGTAAATGGTGCCTGTAGAATTTCTGAAAAAAATCGCGTTGCTCAATGGGCTATCTGATGAGGAGATAGCACAAGTGGCGGAAGTGTGCCGCGAGACAGTGGTCAATCGCGGCGACGTCATCTTGGAAGAGAATGCTCCCAGCGATGCCATGTACATCATTCACGAAGGCATGGTGGAAGTGATTCTGGAACCAGGCAAGGTGACACCTGAGGCTTTGGCTGCTCCGGCTCCCACACCCCTGTTAGCCCTGGGACGGGGGCAGGTGTTCGGGGAGATGGGTCTGGTGGATCAGGGAGCGCGGTCGGCGACGGTGCGCTGCGCAGCGGACAACACTCGCCTCCTGGTCATCAGGCGCGATGACTTCTTGCGCCTGTGTGAGGAGGATACGCGCATTGGCTACGTGGTGATGCGCAACATCGCCAAAGACCTCTCTTTCAAGTTACGGGTCCGAAATCTGGCTTGGAAATAGCGTCCCGGCTTCAGGGCCAGGAGGTTTAGCATCATGATTTACAATGTCAGTTACGTCGTGCTGGGTGGGGAGCATCCCGGCCGGATGCAGAGTCAGGACACCCGGCCTCGCGTGGGCGACAGGATAAAACTGGGCGATTTGCAGGTGGAGATCGTCGAGGTGCGCGAACTCATGCCACCCATGGGCGACTTCGCCTATCTTCACGCCACCTGCCGACCGGTGCGGGCTGAACAAGAAGCTCAACCCTGAGATCCCAGGGTGAGCCTGAGCGCCAAAAGCGGCGCAATTCTGGGGGGCCTCTGGTGACCGGGGATGGGGGCAAGCTGTGCCTTTGCCCCGGAACGGTCAGCAGCGAGGGCTGCATGCAGAGGGAGGTAATAACATGGTTGACACAGCACATCTGTCCGTGACAAACCAGCAGGTGATCACCGCCATTTACAAAGCGGCTAAGAAAGTCGGTCGCGATGGCTGGGATCTCTTAGCGCGGGCAAAACTGACGGGCCTGATCAGGGATCGGCAGGGGCCGTACAAAGGGCCGAATATCGAGGACCTGCCGGGGTTGACAGCCGAAGAGAAGGCCCTGGTCCGCGAGGCACTGGGCCTGCCGGCAGACGTCGTCC
>JACIWR010000297.1 GCA_014360845.1 Anaerolineae bacterium | reverse complement strand
GGGGTTGTGAGTGGGTGGCATTGTCCCTCCCGGGTTGAGATCTGGCCCTACACTGGCCTTTTAGTGAACGCACCCCCTGACCGGGCCGCAGGTCAGGGGGTGCGGCGTTTGATCGCAGGGGCTCAAGAGGTTGCTTACCGCTGCATTGTACCGAATTCGGTGAATTTTGTCAAAATCGCTATTTGACGATCCTAAGCCGTGAGGTGCGACAAGGTGCGACGCACTTGGGAAGTGCGTCGCACCTTACACCCCTTACTCCTGGCGGCGGAAGACGAACTCCGAGCCGTGGGGGTTGACGTCCACCACCACGGTATCGCCCTCCATGAATTCGCCGGCCAGCAACTTCATGGCCAACGGGTCCTGCACGCGGCGCTGGATGAGGCGCTTCAGGGGGCGCGCGCCGTAGACCGGATCGTAGCCCTCCTCGGCCAGACGTTGTTTGGCCGCCTCGGTGAGCTCCAGCTTCATCTTGCGCTCGGCCAGCAGAGCCTGCAGGTGCCGCAGTTGGATTTCCACAATCTGGGACAGGTGCTCACGGGTCAGGGCCTGGAAGATAAGAATCTCGTCAATGCGGTTGAGAAATTCAGGCCGGAACTGCCGGTTAAGCTCCTGCAGCACGCGCTCGCGGGCCGCTTCCGGACCCAGCTCTTTAATCCACTGGCTGCCGACGTTGCTGGTCATGATGATGACTGTGTTCTTGAAGTTCACCGTGCGCCCGTGTCCATCGGTCAGACGGCCGTCGTCGAAGATCTGCAGGAACACGTTGAACACTTCCGGGTGCGCTTTCTCGACCTCGTCGAAGAGAACGACGCTGTAGGGCCGACGACGGACAGCCTCGGTGAGCTGACCGCCCTCCTCGTAACCCACGTAACCCGGCGGCGCGCCGATGAGCCGGGCGACGGTGTGCCGCTCCTGGTACTCGCTCATGTCAATGCGCACCATGGCCCGCTCGTCATCGAAAAGGAACTCGGCCAGGGCGCGGGCCAGCTCGGTCTTGCCCACACCGGTGGGCCCCAGGAACATGAAAGTGCCAATAGGTCGGTTGGGGTCTTGCAATCCGGCCCGACTGCGGCGCACGGCGTTGGCCACGGCCCGCACGGCCTCTTCCTGGTCCACCAGGCGCTGGTGGATGCGCTCCTCCATGTGCAGCAGCTTCTCCATCTCGCCTTCCAGCAGCTTGCTGACCGGGATGCCGGTCCATTTGGCCACGACCTCGGCGATGTCCTCGGCGTCCACTTCCTCCTTGAGCAGCCGCTGGCCTTGCGAAAGCTCTTTCAACTGCGCTTCTTGTTGCTGCAACTGCTGCTCCAGCTCGCGCAATGTGCCGTAGCGCAGACGAGCCGCTTCTTCCAGATCAGCGCGGCGCTCGGCCTGTTCAATCTGGATGCGCACCTGTTCGATCTGCTCTTTGACGTTACGCAGCCGCTGGATGGCTTCCTTCTCGCGTTGCCACTGGGCGCGCAGCCGGTTGGATTCCTCGCGTAAATCGGCCAGTTCCTTCTCCAGCTTCTCCCGCCGTTCCTTGCTGGCGGCGTCGCGTTCTTTCTTCAGCGCCTCGCGCTCGATCTCCAGTTGCATGATGCGCCGGTCAATCTCGTCGAGTTCGGTAGGTTTGGAGTCAATCTCCATCCGCAGGCGAGCCGCCGCTTCGTCAATCAGGTCAATGGCCTTGTCCGGCAGGAAGCGATCGGAGATGTAGCGGTCCGACAGGGTAGCGGCGGCGATGACCGCCGAGTCGGTGATGCGCACGCCGTGATGCACCTCGTAGCGCTCCTTCAGACCGCGCAGGATGGAAATGGTCTCCTCCACCGAGGGCTGGCCGATGAACACCGGCTGGAAACGGCGCTCCAGAGCCGCGTCTTTCTCGATGTATTTGCGGTACTCGTCCAGGGTGGTAGCACCGATCATGTGCAACTCGCCGCGGGCCAGCATGGGCTTGAGCATGTTACCGGCGTCCATGGCCCCCTCGGCCGCGCCGGCGCCGACCACGGTGTGCAACTCATCCACAAAAAGGATGACGTCACCGGATTCCTGAATCTCCCGCAGCACGGCTTTCAGGCGTTCCTCGAACTCGCCGCGATACTTGGCCCCGGCGATCAAGGCTCCCATGTCCAGTTGCACCAGCCGCTTTTGTTTTAATCCCTCCGGCACGTCGCCGCGCACCACGCGCTGGGCCAATCCCTCGACGATGGCCGTCTTGCCCACACCGGGATCACCGATGAGCACGGGGTTGTTCTTGGTGCGCCGGCTGAGAATCTGGATCACACGGCGGATTTCCTCATCGCGCCCGATGACCGGGTCCAGCTTGCCCTGGCGGGCCAGTTCCGTCAGGTTGCGGCCGTACTTCTCCAGGGCGGCGTAGGTGCTCTCCGGATTCTGGCTGGTGACGCGCTGCGAGCCGCGAATCTCCACCAGGGCACGCAGCAGGGCGTCGCGGGTGACTCCGGCCTGGCGCAAAATGCGCTCCACTGCTCCGCCGGCGTGATCGAGCAAAGCCAGCAACAGGTGTTCGGTGCTGACGTATTCGTCGCGAAATTGCTGAATCTCGTCGTGGGCGCGTACCAAAACCTGGCGCAGGCGCGACGAGATGCCAATCTGCGCCGTGGCCCCGGTGACCCTGGGCAAACGATTGAGTTCGCCCTCCACCTGGGCCAACATGGCCTGGGGATTGGCTCCCAGGCGAGCCAGCACCTGGGGCACCACGCCATCCCCTTGCTGCAACAAAGCGGCTAACAGGTGCTCCGGTTCCACCTGGCTATGGTTCATCTGCTCCGCCATCTGCTGGGCGGCAAACAGAGCTTCTTGTGATTTTTCGGTAAAACGATTGATGTTTATGGCCATATACCCTTCTCCTATAATCAGCGAGTTTCCGATACAAAACGTAGCGGCCGTCCGCCGTGTCGGCCTAGTGGCGGACAGAGCCGACCGCCGTGCCGGCCTAGTGGCGGACAGAGCCGTCCGCCGCTACACCTTTCACCCTCAATAAGTCCACCCCTGGGTAGAGCTACTTGGTCGCTCAGCCCCATTGCGCGGGCGGTACGGGATGGGGATGTACTCCACCGAGGGGCGGCGCTGGGCCGTCTGGGGATACAGGTTCATCAGTTGATACACCTCCTCGGGCATCTCGGTCGAGACCGGCAGTCCCAACTCTTGAGCCTCGTGCACGGTGATGGGGTAGTCGTGAGTCCACGTGCCGCCGGCCAGGGTCTCTGCCAGGGCCTCGGCTCGCTCCTGATCCATCCCCCGCCCCCGATGGGCAAGAATGCTGGCGACGGTCTGTTTGACCTGCTTCAGGGCCTTCTGAGCCACATCGGCCAGAATCAAGGTCTCATCGTCAATCTCGTTCACGTCCTTCTGGGCCACCGCTTTCAATATAGACGCTGCCGGATACTGCCCCAATTGCGGATCCACCGGCCCCAGCACGGCGTTCACGCCCATCACAATCTCGTCGGCGGCCAGGGCGATGAGCGTCCCCCCGGACATGGCATAATGGGGCACGAACACCGTGACCTTGGCCGGATGCCGACACAGGGCATAAGCAATCTGCTCGGCGGCCAGCACCAATCCGCCAGGAGTGTGCAGAATCAAATCAATGGGCACCTGCGGATCGGTCAACTGAATGGCTCGCAACACCGCCTCGGAATCATGGATGTCAATATAGCGGGCCACGGGAAAGCCCAGGAAGCTGAGGGTCTCCTGACGGTGAATCATGGCGATAACTCGACTGCCCCGTTTCTCCTCCAGCTTGTGCATCATGCGCACTCGAGACGCTTCCAACATCTTCTGGCGAATCACCGGCTGGAGCGAAGAGACGATGAAGAAAATCCAGAAAAGATCGAAAATAGACATATCGTCCTCCTTGTTAATTAGTGCAATCTGCCACCAGTGTGGGCAAGCTGTCACCGACCCCTTCACTGCGTGAGGGCTTGCAGAGGCCCTGCCAACGGCGAAAGCCCTCATTCCCTCTCGCTCACTCTCACTCTCACTCTACCAGGCCCAATACTCATCGGGATAAAACCGCCGCACACGACGGCGCGCAAACAAGCCCACCAGCAGCAATCCGGCGGCAAAACCTCCCACATGAGCCCACCAGGCCACACCCCCATAAGTGCCCACCGGTCCGCTCACCGCCAGGGCAAAAAGTCCGTTAAACAACTGCGACACAAACCAAAAGCCCAGATAGAACAAGGCCGGTATCTCCACAAACCAGGGCACGAAGAACAACGGCACCAGGGTGATGACTCGCGAGGTGGGAAACAGGACCAGATAAGCGCCCAGAACACCAGAAATCGCGCCGCTGGCTCCAATCATCGGCACCGTCGAGGTGGGGGTCAAGAAGATGTGAGTCAGCGCGGCTATGACACCACTCAACAGGTAAAAGAGCAAATAGCGCCAATGCCCCATCCGGTCCTCGACATTGTCGCCGAAGATGTACAGGGCCCACACGTTGCTGATCAAATGCGCCCAACCGCCGTGCAAGAACATCGAGGTGAAGAGTTTGGCGACTTGCACCAGCCCCGGGTCGGCGAGAAATTGCCGGGGCACCGCCCCGCATAAGTGGATGAACACCTCCAGCTGACGCGGTCCCAGCGAGGCCTCGAACAGAAAGACAACTATATTGGCCAAGATAATCAGCCAGTTGACAATGGGCAAATCACGGGAACGAACCGTATCCTGAATGGGAAACATATTACCCCCTCACAATTGGGATGGGTCACTCAGGTGATTGTCACCTGAAAAAACGGGGGCAGCATCAAAAGCGCTGCCCCCGTCTCAGTCCAGCCTACAGCGAAGCCTCACTTCAGCGACGCTTATTTGGTCTTGACCTTGATGGCCTTCGGTCGCGCTGCCTCGGCCTTGGGTAGCGTCAGGGTCAACACACCATTCTCGATGACGGCCTCAGCCTTGTCCGGATTCAGCGGAGCTGGCAGCGTCAGTGTGCGGTTGAAAGAACCAAAACGGCGTTCGCGATAGATGTAGCGGGCGTCCTCCTCCCTGGCCCCTTCTTTGACCTCGCCACTGATGGTCACCGTATCACCGACCACGCTGACGTTCAAATCCTCGGGCTTAAGGCCGGGCACCGAAGCGGTGACCACGAAATTGGAGTCGGTCTCCAGCACATCTACGGCCAGGGTGCCTTCCCGCCCCAGGGGAGCGAGGGTAGGACGCACAAAGCTTTCCTCAAACAGGCGATCCATCGCCTCTCGCAAAGTAATCATCTCCCGAAAAGGATCCCAGCGTTTGATTGCCATTTTCATCACCTCCTGATGATTAATTCAGGCTTGACCCGAATCTCTACCCCACTGTCCTTGCGAAAAGTCACTTCGATTTTACGAGGGGCGCGTTAGAAGAACGTTAGAGCAGTATTAGAAGTATGATAGAGGAACATTAGATATACATTAGAAACACCAACGCGCGCCGATGCAGTGGAGCGCTTTTCACCCACGGGCAACTCGACGCGCGCTTCCATAGGCTTTCAGTTACTACTCAGGCTAGCAGGCGCACTGTCCTCCCCGGGCTCGTAGCCCCCGTCCCGGGGGCGTCTCGGCTGAGAAAACCGCGCAAAAGACAGCGTCTTGCCGCATGGAACGTCCCCGGGACGGGGACTTGGAGCATAGGCTGAGTAGTCACGGCTTTCATTTTGCCGCAACGCAAACCT
>JACIWR010000296.1 GCA_014360845.1 Anaerolineae bacterium | reverse complement strand
CTCCAGACGAGTGGAACACCTCCGACTGGGCGCATCTTGGCTCCCTCCGTAGGTCAGTCCGTTGTTAACGTTCTGTTGCCTGTCGCCGCTTCACCGACCGCTACCCCAACCTATTGAGAAGATACCCCGGAATCAACCGATAGCGCACGCGCCGTGCATAGTCTCGATAGCCCGGCAACTCCTCCTGTAGAGTCTGGTCTTCCAGTACGGTTCTGATCACCGCGATGATCAATGCCACCGCCGCCGGAATAAGTGTCCACACCGAGCCCAAGGCCAACACAATGCCCAGCAGTGCCAGAATATTCCCGGCATAGCCCGGATGCCGCACAAACCGGTACGGGCCACTGTCACACACCATATGCCCTCGATCCATCTGAATGCGCACCATGCTGGAGAAAAAGCGGTTCTCTGCCAATGCCCATGTAGCGAAAGCGTATCCGAGCGCGATCAGTATGAAGCCAATCACGATGAGCCATAGCGGAAATTCGGAGGACCAGTTATAGCGGTGGTCCAACCCTGCTACAATGACCGGTGGGAAACTTACACTCAGCGCCATCAGCGGAGCTAGCACTTTGTCCCAAGCTTTCGCACTTTGGATCTTCTCAATATTTTGTCGTTCGGCCGTCAACCCCGGATGCCGCCGTTCCGCCAAAATACGCCCCCCTACGCCAGCGGCAACAATCAGCAGAGAATAGACCCATGCCTGCCACCAACCGAAATCTCCTCCGCACACCAATAGAACCAATGGTATGAAGAGATAAAACACAATCAAACTGATCCACTGGCGAGGGGACACTGTTTGAACCGCTTTTTGATCAACTATCTTCGACATCATACCATCCTCCGAATCACGCGAGAAACAGTCCGTGATTCCATCTTACCGCTTTTTGAATTCGCCGTAAACAATTCCACCCTTACCAACCACTAAACTCTATCCTTCATTTATGCGCCCAACGGTTGGCTTCACCCGCGCGGCGGGTGCGGGAATGAGCCTCCGCCACAAGACCGACTACAAAGCGTGTGTGACCGCCGATTTCGAGCGGCGATAGCCGCGTCGGGTGCAAGCCGTGGTTGGGCGGCACTTCTCACGCTTGTTGTACTCGTTCTAGTAGGTACTGTGCTTTGTAATCTAGCGAGTACAGGAAAGTAAGCAATTCCTCCATCACTTCAATGGCTAACTTCAAATCTTCTACTTCTGGCACTTCCAACCTGTGGGCAGCACTATCACCTATGAACTTAAAGCTCTTGATACTTTGAGCAATATCAACCGGAACGTGACCGCACTCGCCCAACTTATCTATTTTCTTTTCGAGCCCCCAGGCGACCTCGTCTGTTATTCCCCTGTCTACACAAATGCCCTCTAATAGAGCGCGAAGTCCAATGGAACACAATGTCACCAATCCTGCATTGAAACTCTCAACGACCTCTCGATAGGTGATTCCCAATTTCAGAGGCATTGAGAACGGCTTGCTTCGCCAACCCTCCTTCAACCTTCTGGGGTGAAAGTCGTATGTCCAGGCCACCTGAAGCCCGTCGTCACTAACCAGTGCTTGAGCAGTGCAAGCTTCTTGGAGTGTTGCTGTATCACACCCCTGACAGATCCAGAAGTTATAGACAAATACAGCTTCACTCTCATCGAAGTAAATTGGCTCATCAAGTCTTACGTGCTCGACAAATTGGAAGTTCCGCATCTGAGATGCACTCACATATCTCAAGCGCGTAGCCTCCAACTTGTGATTTGTCTCGACTCTACAGGTATTGCAGTAAATTCGTCTTGTTCTGCTCATAGACCACTTGATGCTACTTTAACATTTCGGCCTGGAGCTTGTGCCGCCCAACGGCGCGGCGGATAAGCCGCCAGGCGGAGGGCCGCGTAGCGGGCCGACGGCTGGACGGCAGACGCCAGTCCACAACCCCCTGGACGGTTAGCAAAAGGCCCATCCTTAACTTGCGCAGGACGGGCCTTTGTGGTACAATCATCCTCAAGGCGCGCCATCCCGCGCCGCTTTGCCCCGCCGGCTGCTGCCCACAGCCCCGGGGCCTTTTTTATGTACAAAGCGCCAAGCCATCGAGCATAACGCTCATGGTTGGCGCTTGTTGTGTCGCTCCAATCAGTTGGGGGATATGCACCACCAGCACCTGACGACTCCTTTTCAACACCAGGGCGCCAGACAGTGACGCCCGGTCAAAGGGCCGATCAACTTTCGACTTACCCCCGCTCTGATGCTAGTATATCACAGAATGCACGGGATGGCAAGTGAATTTGGCGCGGAACCAGTCCCCATCCCCTCCTACGACAGCCGCTCCGCCGCCGCGACCAGGTCCTCCTCGCCGGGTTGAGAGTAGCGCGCTGTGGTGTCCAGCCGGGAGTGGCCCAGGTAAGTGGCGACGGTGACCAGGTCCACCGCCGGATCGCGCACCAACCGCGTGGCCACCGTGTGCCGAAAGGTGTGCGGGCTGACATTCCCGACCCCCGCGGCTTTGGCGTACTTCTTCACCGTGTACCACACTGCATAGGGCGTCATCGCCGTGTGCTTCTGGGTGAGGAACAGGGGATCGTCCACATTGGGCGCAATGCCTTGCGCCCCTACACGTTCTTCCAGGTATTCGCGCAAGGCCCGCCGCGCTTTGGCGTTCACCGGCACCCGCCGCTGTTTGCGCCCCTTGCCCCGCACCATCACCCAGCCGCTGCGCTCGTTCAACTCCACATCGCCCACCCTCAACCCCGCCACCTCCGAGGCCCGCAAGCCCGTGGCCGCCAGCAACTCCAACAGGGCAATGTCCCGCTTGTCGCCCCCCTGGTGCACCTTGCGCAGGATGCGGGTCAACTCCTGCTCGGAAAGAGCTTTCGGAGCCGTGGGCTGCTGGGCCACGCCGTTGACGTAGCGCGTCGGGTCGCGTTCCACCTGCCCCGTCTCCCCCGCCCAGCGATAGAGGGCCGAGAGATCTGATCACGACCGATGAAATCCCCCTGCACCTCGACCGATCCCATGATGACCGCGCCACCACCGCTTTGGATAGACATCTCGCCCCGCTGCCGCACCACGTAGTCGGGGCGTTTGTCCTGATGAACCAGGACACCATCCCGCACCCACAGGCTCTCGCGCCTGGCGTTGTAGTGCCGGGCCTCCCCCTCCAGAAGCTTCTGGATCAGCAGACCGAAATCCGGATTCACAAACAGCTCCAGCCGTCCCCCGATGTGGCCGTCCCAGGCCAGCTCGATGTCATGTTCCTCCTCGCAGGCGGTCTGGATGGGGAAGCCGCCTTCCCACTTCCCCTTGCAGTAGTGATGCGCACACCCCAGCAGCGGCTCGTCCTGATCGCTCACGGCCAGCCAGAAGAGAGGCCGCCCGCAGGAGGGACAGACCAGGTACCCGGTGGGCGCAGTGCAATCCTCCACGGGGCAGTCCACCCGCACCATCACCCGGAACCAGGGCACCGCCCTCCCGGCGTTGAGCGCCTCGCCGAGCTGTTCCCAGGCCTGCGCCCGGGCAGAAACAAGCGCCAGAGCGCCCATCTCCAGGGGCAAAGGCCAGGTGTTGAATTGAGGATCTCCCCGCGCTTTGATGGTGACCAGAGCGCGCACCAGGGTCAGCACCAGGCTGCGCAGTTCCTCGGAAAAGCCCTCCAGCAGGGAGTGTGTCCACAGCCGCTCGTGATCCAGTGCCACCGGCGGCATGGCAAGCCAGCGCCGCCACCGATCGCGCCAGACGCCCACGATTTGGCCGCCGGCATCGCGGGCCCAATCGCGCATCTCGCCGGCCGTCACCGCCCCGGAGAGGGTCAGGCTGCCGCGATTGGTGCCGATGGATAACGAGGTATCCCGTCCGGGCAAGAACTGGGCCCGATAACGCAATGAGGGCGCGCCAGAAGGCCTCCTCGCGGCTGTAGAGCCAGGCGTTGAACCAGACCGCCCGCACGGGGAACTCGGTCTCCACCGTGGCCTGCAGGCGGCGGTACACCATGCGCATCAAGCTGATCTTGCCCCGGCCCCAGGTACCAAAGACGCCGATGGCCAGAGGGGTGTCGGTATCGGGATCGGCGATGATGTCGGCCAGCGTCTTGGCGTAGGGGTCGAAGTTGAGCCGGTCCTCATCGGCCGGTTGATCAGATAGGATGGCCAGGAGTTTTCGGCCTTCAGTCATTTGGGTCCCCCCTTCCGAGCAAGTGTCCGCCCAGAGAACGATGCTTCTGAGGCTTTCTTGCCTCCGTCTTCCGCCCCCGTAGAACAGATTGGCAACCCATAGGTATCAAGCTGATCACCTGATCTCGCACCACTCCCGCAGCCGGGCTTCGGTCTTCTGGACGAGTTCGGCGGCGTAGGCATCCATCGAGACAAGCACCCCGCCCTCACACACCTGCTGATGGCGTACCAACAACACATCGAGAATTCGCAAGACAACGCGCTCACTCAGACCCGCTATCACCGGGGCGTTGCCCAAGTGTCGAATCCAACCGGCAATATCCCCCCACGCACACGGGCAGTCCCGCGCGATGTCGTAAGCGGCGTCAGGATGGGTGAAAACCAGGCCCCCTTTGATCTCAGCCACCACCGGCAGGGCAGCCACCAGATTGGGAGCACGACGGCGCAATGTCTCCGCCACATCCCCGGCCATCCGCCGCCATTGCCGATCGGGCGGCTGCTCTACCTCCTTCGATTCCGTCACCAGAAACCCGCCAGCCTTGTAGTATGATTTAACATGCGACCATCGCCCATGGCGATAACTGATTCTACCACTCCAATATTTGACCTCAAAGACCCACACCCCTTTCGGCCCGACCACTGCCACGTCCACATCGTCGCCAGGACGCTGCTGCAAGCGATAGATGATATAGGACGCATCATCTCCCAACCTCTGCAAACGTCTGACGAAGTTGTGTTCGCCAGTAGCTCCTTCATAGGGCTTGTGGGCCGGCAAGCGACCGCGAAGCTTCTGTCGCCACAGGGGTAGCAGGTGAGGGAACAGCCTGGCTTTCAAGTCCCCATGTAAAGGGTGCTGGGGCCGCTTCGGCGCTGAAATGATCGCCCTCCACAGCCAGGCGATGATCAACAGCCCCCCGCTCGTCGCCCCTGCCGCCATTAGTAAGAACCCTGAACAAACCGACGCGCTCTCCAACACAAGCCCCAGAAGGCACACCAAACTCGACACCACGAGACCGATCACCACCTTTGGGTTGAAACCCGCCATCTGCTGACGGTGCCGGACCCTGGCTGAGTCATAGACCGTTCGCCGGCGCGCATAAGCGGCCAGCAGGTGATGACGCCATTCGCTCCGCAAGTGCACATCGGCCTTGCGCACCCGGTCGTAACCTCTGACCAGATTTGTCAGGCGATTGTCCACGAGAATCATCGGCACTTCCTCACACTGACTGGCTTCCGCCGTTTATCCGGCCGGGCGGAAGAAGAGCTTCTGGCCCATTCAACTGAACAACCGACCCTCCTCTAATCGCTCCCAGCCCTGCTTTGTGGGCACCGGATAAGTATATCCCCCTCCATTCCACTGCCGCTGCGCATCTACCACATATCCCTCGCCCCGCAGCTCGTCCATGAGCCCCAGGACCACGTCCACACCGCCACGGAGCCCTTCCAGTACGCCAAAATGCTCGCTGGCAATAACCAGTTGACGTCGGACTTTTTTGCGCCGCGGATCCGTCTCATACTTCGTC
>JACIWR010000295.1 GCA_014360845.1 Anaerolineae bacterium | reverse complement strand
CTTAAGTTAAGCAAAAACGCAAGTAAAGCGGGCAAGGGAGGACGCACCGCCGTGGCGATAATGAGGTCTTCCCAGCGCCGCCGGTTCACGGCGGCGTAAGGGGGCGAAGAAACCCGCCGACTTGAATTCAGTCGGCGGGTTTACTGTCTTTGTCTTCCTTCTCGGTGCTGGGATTCGAGGGTTTGCTATTGCGGTTGTCGGTGACGTAGAAACCGGACCCTTTAAAGACGATGGCGGGCGGTGAGAACAGGCGGCGGACAGCATGGTGACCCTGCGGGCAGGCTTTCACCGGTGGGTCGCTGAAATGCCGCCGACGGGTGAAATGAGTGCCGCAGACGGTGCATTCATACTCGTAAGTTGGCATGGCTCTACTCCTTCACTGCGTAATTCTCAATCCCTTCGTCGCGAGAAGCCGGAAAGCAGAAATACGTAGTATAAGAGAGTGGAGATGGCCTGCACGGCGGCCGCTACGTAGGTCAGCGCCGCTGCATCTAACACCTGATTGACGCCAACCATTCCCTGTTGATCCATCACGAAATAGCGTTGCAACATCGCCTTGGCTCGACGGCTGGCGTTCAGCTCCACCGGCAGGGTGACGATGGCGAAAAGAGCCACGGCCGCAAAAGAAAGCACGCCCAGCAAAGCCAGGGAGGTCCCCAGTTCAGGGGAAATGCCGCTCACCAGCCAACCGAGCAGGAAGATGATCGGTCCCAGCCAGGAACCAAACTGCACGACGGGCACCAGGCCAGTGCGGATTTGCAGCGGCCAGTAACCGGTCGCGTGTTGCAAAGCGTGGGCTGCTTCGTGGGCCGCCACCCCCACCGCGGCTACTGAACGCCCGCGCGCCACCTGGGGCGAAAGGCGCAATACCCGCTTGGTCGGGTCATAGTGGTCCGAGAGGAAGCCGCGTGATTCTTCCAGTTGTACGTCGTACAAGCCGTTGGCTTCCAGCAGTGCGCGTGCCGCTTCTGCTCCAGTGGTATTCGCCGCTACGCGCGAATAGTGGCTCATGGCACTCTGGACCTTGATCTGAGCGTACAGGCCCAGCAGCAGAGCCGGCAGAGCGAACAGCAAGTAGACCGGGTCAAAGAAAAACATGTTTACCTCCGATTATCCTGCGCTTGACTCACGACCACTTTGGCCGGACGAAGCAGTTCTCCGCGATACAGATAACCCTTCTGGGTTTCGTCTACGACTACCGCCTGGGCGTCATCTCCAGGGACGACGGCTACTGCCTCGTGCAGTTCGGGGTCGAAAGGCTGACCTACAGCCGTCAGCGGCTCGACCCCCTCCTGCCGGAGCAGTCGTTGCAAGTCTTGATAGGTGAGTTCAACCCCTTCGGCAAAGGCACCATCGGCCTCGGTGTGGGCCAGGGCTCGTTCCAAATTGTCGGCCACGGCCAGAAAAGCGCGCAGCAAGCGCTTGCGCTCGGCCTCGGTCTCATCAGCATAGCGCCGTTCCACACGCTTTTTGTAGTTGTCCATCTCGGCCATCGCCCGCAGGTATTTGTCACGATACTCCGCCGCCTGTTGACGAAGGTTTTCCATCTCCTTTTCATCTGAGCAGGGCTCTTCGCCCGGAGATGGCTCCCCAGCGAGGAAGTGCTCCTCAGCGCTGCGGGCTTCGTCGGCGATGGGCGTTTCTTTCTCGTTCTGCAGCTCTTCGATGGGTTCTTTTGAGCGCATAGTTATCGGGATGCGAATGGTGTTGGTTCGGTACAAAGTTTTATCTCCAGATTAAGTCGGTCAGAGTGTTTCATAAGCTTGCGTTTGCTTCTTGGTAACGTTATCTGCCGGCGGCTCTGGAAGAGTTTCAGGTTCAAGGTTCCGGGTTTCAAGTTTACCGTCGCGCCCAACCTGCAACCTGAAACCTGTAACTTTGTGTTTTCAGGTGGTTCCCAGAAGTCGCGGCGGACTTATGAAACAAACTGTCGGTTTTAGAAACCGAGAATGTCGCGTTTATACTGGCGGTAGCGATTGCGCTCGCGCCGAATTTGCCAGCCGATGAAGATGGTAACGATTCCACCTGAGATCAGAAAAGCGGCCACGATGATGGCCAGTAGCGGGGGCCACAAGACGATGGCCAGTCCCGTCAGAATGAGCGCCAGTCCCAAAGCCAGATAGAACCACCATGTCGTATTCAACCACTCGATTCTTCTTTCCAGTGGACGCAGATCAAAATAGCGATAAAAGGCGTGAAACATGGTCACCACCCCCTTGGTCGTTGTGCGCCTATTTTACCCGTTTTGCATTAGATGGGTATTAGAAGAGTGTTAGATTTTTGTTAGAACGGGAAGCGGTCAGCGCCTGGGGGTGTGGGTGAAAGGACTCAGGCGGGGCGTGGCTTGGAGTCGGCGTCGGTGTGCTTTTGCCCCCGCCGATGCAACAGGGGCGGCAGGTCCAGGTACAACAGGAGCATCAATCCGCTGAGGAGGATGAGCAGCAGCCAGGGGGCAGCTGCTCGCCACAGGGCTGCCTGGGGCGTCTGGGCTCCCAGATAAGCCCGCCAGCGGGAGTCCAGTTGCTCCAACGAGAGACCCAGCACGCGGTCTACCGCGCCACGGCAGGACATGCCATCGGCGTAAGCGTCTACCAGGGCGGCAAGGGCTGTCTCGCCGTAGTAGTCGCGGATGTAGCGCACCAGGCTGGCGCTCTGCGCGTAGGCCAATTGGGCCTGGGCCGTCTCCGAGGGAAAGGTCCCACACAGAGTGTCCAGAGAGATAAGGCTGTTTTCCTGCAAAGCGGTCTGGAGGATCAGCGTCGCCTCGGGGTCAGGCAATTCCTCGTTGAAAGTGGCCAGACCTTCGCTCAACCAGGGAGGTACGGAGGCCGTGGTTCCGCCCGTGGCGTGGTGCAGCGTGATGTGGGTGATCTCGTGAGGGATAATGCGCCGCATGAACAGAGTGTATCCCTCGCCGGGAGGCACGGCAATCAGCAGGGTATCCAATTCCGGGAAGGCTTCACCACCGATCCATTCCCTCTCGCGGGGCAGAAGGGCTCCTTGCAGGTCGTCGGTGCTGGCATAGAGGTAAAGGTGAAGCGGTCCCGGCGCGGTGACGTCCAATTCCTGGCCGATGCGCGCCAGGGAGCGGGTGGCGATGTCGAGGGCGGCCTGGACGTAGCCGGCATCTCCGGCGTACCAGTGGGCGATGACGCTAGGACTGCTGGCCGTGTGCCATCCAAAGCGATTATCGTCGTAGGTGAAGCTCTGCAGGGGTGTGCTCACCTGCTGTCCGGTCTCGTTTTCCAGAGTCCACCAGTACTCTATGGTGACGAAGGGTTTGAGGTAACCGCGTGCTATCTCGTGCACGTAATCGAGGCTCAATTGGGCGGTAGGATCAAAGGATAGGGAAGTGACGCTGGTGCCCTGGTTGTCGGCCGTGCGGTAGGCGATCACCGCGCGGGTGATGGGGTTGGGGCTGCTGGCTTCGATGTGGAAGATTACCCTTTGCCCGAATTCATGGCGGACGGTGTTGGCCGTGACCGTGATGCCCTCGTCTGGGGCTTGCGCCGCTGCCGGGTTGGAAGCGAGGGAGAGTATCAGCACGGCGAGGGTAAGGAGAGTCAGAGAGCGAGTTGTTTTGCGATTCAGGCGTGATGCTTTCATGAGGCAGGGTGTCCTTCTGGGTCGCAGTTTGTAACTGCTCGGGCTGATGGTTGAAACCGCGCCATAGAGCCTGCGGCTGGCTATCCGCCTACGCGTACAGGGGTGGCCACGGCGGGCCGCCACTACGAATTGTTGTGATCTGACGCTGAGTCCGGTTTTCGTTAAACTTGCATTCCGCCAGCAGCCAGACCCTACCTCACCAGGGCGATCACGGCTGTGATCGTCAGCGGACTGAGCAGGGTCGAAAGAAAGACCACGCTGGTGACCAGGTCGGGCCGGGTGTCGAACTCTAGCGCCAGGATGGTGCTGGTGACGGCTGTGGGTGTGCTGGCCTCGACGATCATGGTCTGGCGCGTAATCCCACGCAGTCCCAGCAAGGCCGCCAGACCAAAGGCCAATATCGGGGCCACGATCAATCTGATGAAGGTGCCCAGACCGGTGATTTTCAAGTGGCGGGCGATAGATGTTTGCGCCAGTTGCATACCCAGGATGAGCAGCATCACCGGCACCGATGCTGAGCCGATCAACTCTATGGCCTTGAACACTGGCTCAGGCACTGTGACACCGCTGATGCTCACCACGCCCGCCAGCAACACCGCGTACACCAGGGGCACTTTGATCAGATTACGCAGGGCCTGGCGGCCTGAGGCCCGTCCCCGCGCGGCCAGGTACACGCCCACGGTATTGGATAGCGTGGCCAGGACGACCAGATACACAATGGCGCGGGCTTGAGCCGATTCGCCGAAGGCAAACAGGTTGAGAGGGATACCGTAATTGCCGCAGTTGACAAAAATAGTGCTGAGCAGCAGGGCGCTCTCCACGGGACGGTTCAGGCGCAGAGCACGCGCTATCAGCCAGGTGATCACTCCAACCGCCAGGGTGTTCAGGGTGATGAAGAGCACTATGCGTCCCAGTTCGTCGCCATTGATGCGATTCTGAACCAGGGAGACAAAGGTCAGGCATGGTGCCAGTACATAGAAAGCCAGGCGAGAAAAAGGCTTCGCCTCCAGGCGCAGTGTTCGTGCCAGGGTATAGCCCGCGCCGATGACTACGAAGATGGGTAAAATGTTGGTGTAAAAAATGTGCAGCAGTATGGTCACGTTCTACCTATTGTTCGTCGTTGATGTACGGCCACTCGTCCTCGTCGGTCCACTCGTCCATGTCCAGCGAATACAAGAGGAACTCCACATCGCCACTACGCAGGGCCAATTCGCCCAAGGCGTCCTCGATGACCTCGCACAGGAAGTCGTCGGCTTCCTCGTAGCGCTCTTCCAGGATGCGGCGTGCTTCGGCGCCACCGATCTGCCCCAGGGCCCAGATGGCCACTTCTTGTATCTCGCGGTCGCTGTCGTAGACCATGTTTCTGAGCTGGGGGATGGCCTCTTCTATCTCCAGCGCGCCGCTGGCCCGGGCAGCTTCGTAACGCATCTCTGGGTCGGGGTGGGTTAGCTCGCGTAGGATGGTACTTTTCCAGCGGGGATCGGCGCTGCGGCCCATGGCGAAGATGGCGCTCACGCGCATGCGCCGATCGTCGTGTTCGTAGGCGTCGGCGATGACCTCTACCATGGCCTCGTCGCCGGAGTAGGCCATGGATTCGATGGCCCGGCGGCGGACCTCGATGTCCTCTTCCGGGGAGTTGATAACCTCCCACAGGGCGTCGCAAACGATTTGATTCAAGGTGGAGGTGATTTTCTCCAGCTCGCCCAACAGGACGAAACGGCCCAACGACGTGGCGGCTGCCGCGCGTACGGCGACCGAGGGGTCATCGCGCAGGAAGGCGACCAAAGGGCGGATCAGCTTGATGTCGTTGGTATCCCATAGCCCTTCGATGGCCTGCGTGCGCACGAACTCATCCTCGTCGCTGAAGCAAGCACGAAACACGGCGTCGAAGTCCGCCTCGAAATTGGCCTCGGCGATGTCTACCAGATGGGATATGATTTTCCTTCGTCGGCTGGCTGGGATGCGCGGCCAGACGGTGGAGAAGATGGCAACATCATCGTGGTCCAGTCCCGACAATTCGTATAGTCGAACGATGGACAGGGTTTTGGTCTCGTCACCTAACTCTGTCAGTAGACTCTCAATTGGTTTAGTCATTTC
>JACIWR010000294.1 GCA_014360845.1 Anaerolineae bacterium | reverse complement strand
ACTGTATTTGTAACTCTTCAGCGGTGATTGGAAATCACCCTTTGGGGCCTTGGGCCGATGGCCGGCCTTCGCCGACAATGCCATTGTCGCGCAAAAGGGAAGCGTCGGCGCAGGCCGACACCCGGCGCGAAGCGCCCAGGGAGAGCGATTTCAATCGGGCTGAACAGTTACCTTTATCTTTCTCGGCGTCCTCTGCGCCCCTACGGTGATCAGAGATATTGCAAAAAGTGCAAAACCACTGGAATCCAAAGAGCACGCGAAATGACTAATCAGAGCAGTACGCCACGACCCGATAAGGATACCTGGCGAGAACTTAAGAACCTCAGAGACTATTTCCGCGCCCTGAGTGACGTCATCCGCCTGGAGATCATTCGCCAATTGGCCCGGACAGAGGAAATCAGCGTCTCCCAATTGGCGGACATACTGCATCTGAGCCAGCCGCTGGTATCCTGGCACCTGAGCCGCCTCAAGAAAGCGGGCCTCATCCAAGTCCGCCGCCAGGGGCGAGAATCTCACTACTCGCTGGTGTGGCAAAAGATTCAGCAAAGCCAACGGGAATTCATCCAGCTCCTCGGCGCACCAGCCCAGCAAGAACCAGGCAAGGCCAGCCAGACCAGGCCCTCGGGCGTGCTCCACCCTTTGACCGGCGATTGGGATGAGGGAGAAGCTTGGGCCTAGACCAATCACTCCTCAGCTACTCTCTGTATCGCCTGATCGGGGCCGTGCTACCCCATATCCCACCCCAGCAGGGCTACCCGCTGGCCAACCTGAGCGGCGAGCTACTCTATCTTCTGACACCAAAGCAACGAGAGCGGGTGCGGGATAATATCCGCCACGTACTGGGAGCGGATGCGTCGGACGCCCAAATCGAAAGGGTGGTACGCCAGGTTTACCGGCACATCGCGGCCAACTACTACGACCTGTTTCGGCTGCCCACGCTCAGCCTGGAGGAGATACGCTCTCTGGTCACCCTGGTGGGCTGGGAACACATCGCCCCACTGGCCGAGAAAAAGCAGGGCTTCATTCTGACCACTGCTCACTTCGGCGGTTTCGAGATCGTGGCCCAGGCGTGCGTCTTGCAGGGCGTGCCCGTGGTGGTACCCGCGGAGCACCTGCGACCGGAACGGTTGTATCGCTACATCGCCGGCCTGCGCATGAGCAAGGGTCTGCGTCTGATCCCCATTGATGGACCGCTGTTGGAACTGTTCCGTGCTCTGCGCCGGGGCGAAGCCGTCGGCCTGGCCGCCGACCGGGACATCACCAACACGGGGTTAATTATAGACTTCTTCGGGGCCCCGGCTCACCTGCCCCGGGGACACGTGGACCTCGCCCTGCGCACCGGCGCGCCTATCGTGGTCGGGTTCGCATATCGCCGGCCCGATCACACCTTCCTCGCTCACCTGGAACCACCTCTGTACCTGGAACAAAGCGGGGACCGCGAACGAGACGTTCGTATCGGTGTTCAAAAAATCGTTTCCATCATGGAGCGCCACATTGCCAGCCATCCCGAGCAATGGGTGCTCACTTATCCTCTGTGGAGAAAGGCGGGTCAATGAAGATTGCCCTGGTTTCCCCATACGATTACTTCTATCCTGGGGGAGTGAACAAGCACATTTCGCACCTGGCCATGCACTTCCGACGCATGGGCCATGATGTCCGCATTATCGCGGCCTGCTCCGATGAGAACGCGCCGGTACCTCACCACGTCATCAAGATTACCAGCTCGGTGATGCCCTTCCCGGTTTCCGGCACCATCGCGCGCATCACCCTCTCCCCGCGTGTCTACCGTCGCGTGAAGAAGATTCTCATCCGCGAGCAATTCGATGTCATTCACCTGCACGAGCCGATGACACCCGTCCTGCCTCTGGCCGTACTCCGCCACGCCCCGGTGACTCCCCGCTCGGTCATCATCGGCACTTTCCATGCCTATCGGGAATCCAACCCAGGTTACGTTTACGGCAAGCCGCTGCTGGAGCGCTGCTTCAACCGACTCGATGGCCGTATCGCCGTCTCAGAAGCAGCCCGCAGCTACGTGAACAGTTACTATCCGGGTGAGTATGTAATCATCCCCAACGGCATTGACCTCCAACAGTTCGGCCCCCATGTCCAGCCCCTGCCCCATCTGCAGAACGGGCAACCCACTATCCTCTTCGTCGGTCGCCTGGAGCCGCGTAAAGGATTCAAGTACCTGCTCCGGGCCTTTCCCTACGTCCGCCAGGCTATCCCCAACGCCCGGCTGCTCGTGGTCGGGGCTTACACACAAGAGGACAAGGAACCCTATGTCATGTGGGCACGACGCCACAACGTGCACGGTATCCGTTTCGTGGGGCCGGTATCGGAGGAAGACCTGCCGCGCTACTACCGCAGTTGCGACGTATTCTGCGCCCCTTCGACCGGCTTCGAGAGTTTCGGCATCGTTTTATTGGAAGCGATGGCTTCTGGGGTGCCCATCGTCGCCTCAGACATCACCGGCTACCGCCAGGTCCTGCACCACGGCGAAGAGGGTCTCCTGGTCGAGCCAGAAGACGAACGCGCCCTGGCTCAGGCGTTGATCGCCCTGCTGAACGACCCAGACCGCCGTCGCCAGATGGGACAAATAGGATTAGTGCGCGCTGCTCAGTACTCCTGGGACAAGGTCTCCAGACAAGTGCTACACTTCTACGAGGAGATACGCAAAATCAAAGCCGTTCAAGGCGAAACCGAGACCGAGAGCGGAAGGAACTGGCAACTATCGCGATTGTTCTCATGAGTCTGCACCTGCACGGCTCCTTGCCCATCTGTTTGCTCTTGTTGAAGGGGGAATGTCTATGAACGAGAAGTCAGAAACTAACAACAACCAAGCTTCATCCCCGACCACTCTCACCGACCGTGCCCGCCAATGGGGACGGGTGATCATCGAACCCATCGCCCACACCCTGGCCCGCTTGGGCATCCCGCCCAATGTGATCACGGTGATCGGTTTCGTGCTCAGCATCGGCGTCGGAGTTATACTGGCCCTGGGACATATCCGCTGGGGCGGGGTATGCATCATTTTAGCCGCTATATTCGACGCCCTGGACGGTACCCTGGCCCGCATCGTGGGCCGCACCAGTCGCTTTGGCGCTTTCCTCGATTCAACGATGGACCGGCTCTCGGAGGCGGTGATCCTGCTGGGTCTGCTCTTCTGGTACACCCGTCTCGGCGCCAGGGAGGAGATTCTGCTCATCTACGCCACCATCGTAGGCTCAACCATGGTCAGCTACACCCGGGCCAGAGCGGAGAGCCTGGGGCTGAATTGCAAAATCGGCCTCCTGACCCGTATGGAGCGCACCATCGTGCTCACGGCGGGCCTGCTGCTCAACCAGGTACGCATCGCCTTGTGGGTGATGGCCATTCTCACCAACTTCACCGCCCTGCAACGGATGTTTTACGTCTGGCGGGCAACTCGTCAAGAGGAAAGCGAGAGAGAAGAGCAAATAGCGTCGGTGCATAAGGCGTTGTGACCCACCGACCGACGGCTTCTGCGTGCTCCACTCTCGGCGGTGAGAACTCGACCCGTTGCCCCAGGGATTGAGCTCGTGAAGTTATCCGTGAAGGCGAACTCACGACAGGCGCTTCGGTGCGCATCTACCGCGCTGAAGCGCCCCTTTTTATTCTACGGAGACCACTGCGATACCCGCCTCATCCAGAGAGGTCCGCAGATCATCCAGGGCCCGCGAGACGGCCTGTTCCACCTGGGAGCGATCCCGACCCGCTAACGAGAAGGTCACCTTCAGCCGCACGCCAGGCCCATAGGCCTTGGCCCGCGATTTGACGTACACCTCCGGGTGCGCCGCCGCCACCTGGTTCACCAGCGGCGCTAACACCGATTCATCTCCACACTCGACCACCATCACCCGCTCCACAAACACGCTTTCCCCAAACAACTCCTGCAGGGTGGGTTGCAGCGATGTGGTAAAAATGCCCTTCATCTCCGGCGGCACTCCAGGCAAGACGATGAGTGTAGTGCTTTCAATGGTGAGCAACACTCCCGGCGCAGCGCCCACCGGATTATGCAGGGCCATGGCCCCACGCGGCAGGAGGGCCATCTTGCGCCGCTCCGGTGTCAGACCCGCCTGGGCGACGTAGCCCTTGGCGGCCAGTTCCTCGTACTTCTCGCGCACCAGGCGCAGAGCTTCGGCGTGCTCTTCCAAAGGCACACCCGCCGCCAGGGCCACGGCCTGCAGCGTCATGTCGTCCGCCGTGGGCCCCAGCCCTCCGGTGGTAAAGATCACATCCGTGCCCCGCTCCACCGCCTGGCGCAGCACCTCGGCGATGGCCGGCACCTCATCGCGCACCAGGGTCGCCCGCCGCACGTGCCCGCCCAGACCGGTGATTTGCTGGCATAACCAGTGAGTATTCGTGTCCAGCACATCGCCGATGAGTATCTCATTGCCGATAGCCACGATCTCCACAGTGACCAAAACACACCTCCTACAGTTCGAGCAAGGCAGTATGCACCTGCAAAGCGTTCACCTGTTGGCGAACCTGCTGCGGGGGCAGCAGGCCCGCCGCCGTCACCAGGCCGGTAAACAGGTCCAAAGGCACAGGTTCGAAGTAACGATTGAGGACAGTCACGCCCGCGGCGGGTTCGGGCCACACCTCGGCGCTAGCCCGCTCAGGAATGAGCGGGGCCACAGCCGAGGGCCAGAACTTCTCCTCACCGGCCAGGGCGTAGAGCGGCACGCGGTGAGCCTGCGCTGCCAGCGCCAGGGGATAAGTGCCCACTTTGTTGATCACAGCTTCCGCCGTCACCCCATCCGCGCCGACCAGGACCACATCAGCGCGGGCAACCTGGGCCGGAGCAGCAGCATCCACGATCAACGTCACCTCCATCCCCGCCTCGGCCAGGCGCTGCGCCAGTCCGCGCCCCTCGTACAGCGGTCGCGATTCCGGGCAGATGACGTGCAGGCGCTTGCCCTCGCGCCGGGCGTGCAGCAGGGCCTTCAGCACCAGAGAGCTGTACGACACGGTCACCACCACAGCGCCATCGTGCAGCAAGTCGGCCCCCGTCTGCGCGATGCGCTCTCCGCCAGCTTCCAGCTCCGCTCGGAAAGTCTCCGCCGCCCGCCGCACCATCTCCCGCATGGCCTCGATGTCTCTCTGGCCCTGCGCCGCGTTCAAGACGCGCTGGGCCACATGCAGCAGGGGAGCCATGGCCGGTTGAGCGCGGCGCAAGGCCCGCGCGGCGTCTACCAATTCCGCCCAAAACTCGTCCACCGTTGAAGCCCGGCACTCCGACGCCAAAAGGGCCAACGCCGCCGCCCCCCTTGCGGCTAAGTCGCTGGCCCCTGATAGCCTGTCGTTGGCAATTTCGTTGATGAGTTCCCGATACACCCCATCCCCTCGCGACCCCGCTCCCGACAGATCTCTCTACCGGTGCGGTGGTTGGGCACCCGCTCTATTTTACACTCGCCCGGCAACAGGTGACGGACAGGTGACAGTCACCTCGGAGGTGACTGTCACCTGTCAACTTATGCCGCTTATGAATCCTCCGGCAAAAGGGCCACGTGGATAGCCTGGGGTCCCTTGGCCGTCTGTTCGATCTCAAACTCCACCCGCTGGCCCTCTTCGAGAACACGCAGGCTCTCGTCCTCAATACCAGAGCGATGCACAAAAATGTCCTCGCCGTCCGCCATGGTGATGAACCCGTAACCCTTCTCCGGGTTGTACCACTTGACCTGACCGATGATTT
>JACIWR010000293.1 GCA_014360845.1 Anaerolineae bacterium | reverse complement strand
ACCCCCCTCCCGACTCCGACGCCCAGTCCATCTGCCACTCCCACTCCCTCTCCCACCCCCACGGAACTGCCACCCTCCACACCCGCTCCACCGCCCACGCCCGTGCCGGCCATTGACCTCCCCCCCGATGCGGTGAACATCCTTCTGTTGGGCACCGACACCCGGCAGGGTCTCACCTCCTGGCGCACGGACACGATCATCCTGGTGGCAGTCAATCCGGCGCAGAAGACGGCCGGTCTGCTATCCATACCCCGTGACCTGTGGGTGTACACGCCCGGCCACGGCCATCGGCGCATAAACACGGTGGATTGTTTGGGGGAGAGGATAGGTTATCCGGGCGGGGGGCCAGCCCTTCTCAACGAAACGCTGCGCTACAACCTGGGTATCTCCTTTGACCACTACATCCGCATAGATTTGCAGGGCTTTGTGCGCATAGTGGACACTTTAGGCGGGCTCGATGTGGATGTGGATCAGACTATCCCCTACGATAGCTATACCGGATTGGCTCTCACGCCGGGTATCTATCACATGGACGGCGAACTGGCCCTCAAATACGTTCGCTCGCGCATGACCACCAGCGATTTCGACCGCTCGCGGCGACAACAAAAGGTGCTCAAGCTCATCTGGCAGAAGGGGCTAAGCCTGGACCTCATCCCCCGCATTCCCGAACTGTGGGACGCTTTGGGGGACGCTTTTCAGACCGACTTGCAACTGGAGGATGTGCTCTCGCTGGCCCAAATCGCCAGTCAGATAGAACCTCAATACGTGAAAAGCCGGTTGATTGAGGGGAACATGGTCACCGGCTGGACCACACCCAAGGGGGCGATGGTGCTCTTACCCCATCACGACCGCATCCGCGAGGCGCTGATCAGCCTCTACGCCCCGCCGGACGAGAGTCTGAAGCGGCTGGCAGAGGAGGCAGCTAAAGTGGAGGTACTCAACGGCACAGGTGTGCCTGAGCGGGCCGCCCTGGCCGCGGCACGGCTCCGCTGGGAAGGCATCCAGGTGATCACGGTCGGGTTCGCCGATCGCAGCGACTACGCGCACACGCTGATTATCAACTACTCTGACAAAACATACACCTCAGCCCGCCTGGCCGACGTGCTGGGGGTACCACCCGAAAACATCCGCCAGGAACCCAATCCCGGCAGTACAATAGACATCCGCGTCATCCTGGGCTGTGACTACAAGCCTTCTCGTTAAGGCCGCAACCGCCGCAGGTCTGGGTTGCCCCTCGACCCAAGAGTTAGCCCGTGCCGGCAAGGCGCAGGAGGAAGCGCAGCAAGAAAAGCAGCAAGCGCCGACCGAGCGAAGGGTGGGGCAGGCAAGCCAGGGCCTTTTCATAAGCGAAAAGCGCCTCCAGCCAACGCCGCTGGCGTAAGAACACCTGACTCAGCAGGCGTCGAGTGTGGCTTTCCAGTTCGTGCTCGCCGGCCTCCTGCAAGCACTCCGCCGCCAGGGCGAGAGAAGATGCCGCCTTGTCCAGTTGCCCCCGCGCGAAGTAGAGACTGCCCAGGTTCCCTAAAGCCTGGCCTTCTCGCCCCTTATCCCCTAGCTCCGCGAATTTCTGCTGGGCCTTAGTGAAAGCAGCCTCTGCTTCCTCCCAGCGTTGCTGGGCGCGATAGACCACACCCAAATCGTTGCGCATCTCGGCAGCAGCGAGAGCATCACCCGCCACAGCAAACAAATCCCGTGCAGCAGCAAAGCACGCCGCGGCCTCATCGTACTTCCCCGCATGATAGTGGCGCAATCCCTCCGCGTGCAATGCATGGGGATCAGTCATCACTCACCCCCTTCTTTCTTGTTCCTGGATGACAGCCTGTAGAGCGGCACGCGCAAAGTGACCGTTGTGCCCTGGTTCGGGATAGCCTCGCTGCTCTCTATCTCCAACCGGCCGTCAATTAGCTCCGCTCTTTCTCTCATGTTTAATAAGCCGAAACTGCCTCGTTGATCGTACTCGCTTTCCACCTGGGTCACGCTGAAACCCAGGCCGTCATCTTCCACGCTGACGACCAGTTCTTCCTCATCGCTCACGTGCAGACGAATCCACACATTGCGGGCCCGGGCATGTTTCTTGACGTTGTTCACCGCCTCCTGAACGATGGAGAAGATCGTGCCTGCCACTTTGGAATCCAGTTCCTCTTGAAAATCATCGGTCTCCAGATGCACCAGGAAGTTCTCGCTCCCCCGGAGCTGATCCACATAAGCTTGTAGGGCAGACACCAGTCCCCGGCTCTCCAGGATCACGGGGCGGATTTCGAACAAGAGCAAGCGCGCGTCCCGCATGGCCTGGCGGGTGAGTTTGCGCAAGGCTTCCAGTTCCGCATAGACGGCATCAGGTTTGACTTTCAACAACCGTTCCACGTGGTCCAGGCCCATGGCAATGGCCGCCAGCAACTGGACGGTGCCATCATGGAGGTTGCGCGCCAGTTCTTTGCGCACTTCCTCTTGAGCTTCGATGATGCGGTCACGCTCCTCCCGCAGAGACTGGTACAGGCGCGCGTTTTCGATGGCGATGGCTGCCTGCGCAGCCATGGTCAAGGCGACCTGGAGGTCCTCCTCGTCAAATCCGTCCCCGGAGAATTTGTTCAGCACCTCCAGCACGCCGATGGTTTTGCCCTTGATTTGCAAAGGTACACACAGCACCGATTGGGTGAGGAAGCCCGTGCGCGTGTCCACCTCCCGATTGAAGCGGGGGTCCTCCGCCACGTTGTTGATGATGACCGGTTCGCCATGGCTCGCCACCCAACCGACCACCCCTTCGTTCATGCTGACGCGCTGCTGGCGGAAGCCCGCCGTACCCGGGCCGTGGGTGACTTCAAAGACCAATTCGTTGGTCTTCTCGTCAATGAGCATGAGCACGGCTGCGCCCGCATCTATGACGTTGGCGGCCAGTTGCATGGTATCGCGCAGGAGCTTGCGCAGGTCAAAGGTGGAGACCATGGCCTGGCCCATTTGGTAAAAAAGGCCCAACTGGCTTAGTCGCCGTTGGGTCAGGGTCAGCAACTCAATCAAGTCGGCCAGATTGCCCACGCCGCGCACAAAGCGGCTGAGGGTCTGTTTCTGTATCTCGCTGAGTGCCGTGGTTGCGGGCAAGACCAGACTCAACGAGCCGATGACCGAAGTCTGGCTCAATAGCGGGGTGTTTAGCAGGGTTTGTCCAGTTTGGGGAATATTTCGTAGAGTGATAGGAGCCAGGCGGGGGGTGTAAATCCTGCGCCGGGCCTGAGCCAGCTTGCGCTGGATGGTATCCTCCCACAGGTCTATCTGCTCCGCCGCGACGCCTTCCAGGTCTCCCTGGCGCACGCGATGGGTGATATTGTGTACGAAGAGCAGCGAGCCAGCGCTGGCCCGGAACATGCGAATGACAAGGGAGAGGGCCTCGGCCAGCATTTCATCCAGGTTCCGATAGGAAGCCAGTTCGATGAACCTGCCGAAATAGTTTAGCTCCTCTTCCTGCCCAGCAGGAGTGATCCCGGGTAAGAATCCGCTGTCCAATGGAGTCACCCAATCAGTAAGTGATGTCCAACAAGCTCTCGGCAATGCGCCGCAGAGTGTCCGCTGACGCCTCGCTCAAGCGCATGGCGACATTCAGATACAGGATGTTAGACGGTTCGGTGATGAACTTGCGCAACTCAGGGGGTAGTTTCTTGAAACGCTCCACTTCATCTTTGAGCTGCCAATAGTTGGTCAGGGTAGAGGCCGTTTCATCAAGAAAACGTTCGAAGGGAATGGACAAGAATTTGGCCAACGCTTCTAGCTCCGGTATAGGCACATCACGCTGGCCAAACTCATACTGAGAGATGCGACTGGTGGAACAGCCCAGTAATTCAGCGCATTCTTTTTGAGAATAACCTGCTTCCAGGCGTCCCTGGCGCAGAAGGACCCCAATGATCCGTCGTCGAGCAGCTATGATGTCGGTGAAAGAAGGCATGGGCTCTTCTTCCTGGGAGGATAAGTCCTCTTGGTCGAAGAAGTAGGAGAGGGGGACGTCCAGGTAGTAGGCCAGCACTTCCAGTTGAGGCAGAGAGAGGGGTTTTCGCCCGAGCTCGAACTGGGTAATGGTGCCCGGCGAGCAATCGAGGACAGCCGCGCAATCTTTGATGGTTTTGCCGGCGCGCAAACGCGCATCGCGGAGCAGGACGCCGATGATTTTGTTACGCAGGGTTTTCGCTTCTTCTGTCAACATCGCCCACTCCTTGCAGGGTGACCGAGGGCTGGTGCACACAAGTCAATTATATCACAATCAACTGCAATGGACAACCCCATCCGTCCTCACAGCACAAATGCGGGACAGCGAGGGGTGAGCAAGCTGTCACTGCCCCCTCGCTGCGCGAGGGGCTTGCGGGCAGCCTCCCCCTGATCTCGCGGAGTTGGACTCCGCGAGGCCCACGCTCCGGTTCCGCAGCACAAATGCGGGACAGCGAGGGGTGAGCAAGCTGTCACCGCTCCCTCGCTGCGCGAGGGGCTTGCGGGCGACCCCGCTTAGCTGTGGGCCAGCGTTTCCATGAAAGCTTGAATTCGGGTTTTGATTTGCTCCTCAGCGTAAACGCGGGTATCGCACATATCGGCTTCGATGATCAGTCCCTGCACTCCCGTTCGCTGGCCGACGATGCGCCGTAGTTCGTATTGTCCCAACGAGTAGGGCTTACAGCTCCGGTTGGAATGGAACACCATCCCATCCACCTGGAACCGGCGTACCAGGTCGGTCATGATTTCGGCCCGAGCCTGCAGGCTCTGATTGATGAATACGCTGCTGTAGGTACGTGCCAGGCCCTCGATGGGCTCGTCCAGGTCAACGCTGAGCGACCAGGCGTTGGTGTAGGTATCCACCACAAAACAAGCGCCGTGGTCAACGAAGTACCCGAACAGCCGATACAGCCGATGCCAGATGGCGATGTTGTCCCACAGCAAACGGTAGCGTTCCTCCGGCACCGCGCCCACGCCCTGCGCTACTCGCTCCTCCACTTCCTCTTTGAGCCGACGGTAATAGTTGACTGCGGCCCGGGTCCCCCGCAGCACGACGATAGGGGCCATAGCGACGAACAGGTCCGGCGCATTGAGGGGCGAGGGGCGCGCAGTACACAGCTCGCGGATTTCACGCCACAGTCGGACAGCTTCATTGGAACGGGCCAATACCTGGGTAAACTTCTTCTGGTTAAGCCGGCGTCCTGTGTGTTGAGTCACCCAGGCGATGAATTCTTCCAGTTGAGCAGCTACGTACTGCACGGCGTGGGGCTCCGGCTGCGGACCGTGGATGTAGGGCGTGCTCAATAGAAACAGGGGAACCTGATAATGCTGGGCCAGGGCCTGATACCATTTGAGCACGGTGCCGCAGATGTTGTTACAGGCCACCAGGAGGTCGGGGCGGGGTAATCCGTCTAGCGGGGCGCGGCTACTGTCGAGCACCGCGCCGATATGGGTCCGCGCATAAGAACACACATCCACGGCATAGCCCGCCGCTTCGGCTGTCTGACACAGGTCGGTGGCCACTCGTCGCGCACTGCACAGGGCACCATAGTTTTCGGGATACACTGTGGCCACACCCATGGCCTCCAGTATTTCGACCGGCGCACCGCTGGTCACCCAGGCCAGGGGTTTAATCCGGCTCAGCGGCTTGCGCGTGGCGTAATACCAGTTCATGAGTCGGTTCAGATATTTGGTGGTCTTCAGCTTGCGATATTTGCGTGCTTTCATGGGCAATGGTCTCTCAA
>JACIWR010000292.1 GCA_014360845.1 Anaerolineae bacterium | reverse complement strand
GGTGGGCAGACGCTCAATGCTGGAAGCGCCGAAGAAGCCCACCACCCCCTCAGTGTGGTCGAAGATGTATTGGGCGTCCTCCGGTTCGGCGATGGGACCGCCGTGGCAGATGACCAGGACATCGTCGCGTATCGCCTTGGCGGCATCGTGGATGGCCTGCACGCGCCTAGCCGATTCTTCCAGAGTCAGCGCGGTCTGAGCCCCAATGGAGCCTTTGGTGGTCAAACCCATGTGCGCCACCAACACATCGGCTCCGGCTTTCGTCATCTTCACCGCGTCCTCCTCGCTGAAGACATAGGGACAGGTAAGCATGTCCAACTCATGCGCAATGCGGATGGCTTCCACCTCCAGATCGTAGCCCATGCCGGTTTCCTCCAAATTCTGGCGGAAGACACCATCAATCAGCCCCACGGTGGGGAAGTTCTGCACGCCGGAGAAGCCCATCTCCTTGAGCTGCTTGATGAAAACGGGCATCAGGCGGAAGGGGTCAGTGCCGCAGACCCCGGCCAATACGGGCGTATCCTTGACCACGGGCAACACTTCGGAGGCCATCTCGACCACGATGCCGTTGGCGTCGCCATAAGGCATTAAACCGGCCAGTGAACCCCGCCCGGCCATGCGATAGCGGCCCGAGTTGTAGATGATGATCAGGTCCACGCCGCCCTTCTCGGCGAACTTGGCCGAGATGCCCGTCCCGGCCCCGGCCCCGATGATGGGACGCCCCTCGGCGACAGTTTTGCGCAATCTGGCCAACGCTTCTTCACGGGTAAAAGCCATGTCACACCTCCTCGTATAATTAGCGTGAAATCACAGCGGCCGCCCGCTGCCGCGCCCTGAGCGGAATCGAAGGGCTGCGCCCTGAGCGGAGACGAAGGGGGGCGGCTTTACAGCGGACAGGGCCGACCGCCATGCAGCCCATGCCCGGCTCATTGCTTTAACATGTCTAAAAGCAAAGTCGCGCACTTATCGGCAAATTCGGGATCGTTGATGTTGTTGTCCATCTCAATCACAGGGATGTCGGGCCTGACGTTTTTCTTGATGGCCTCGTAGCAAGCCCGGTCCGCTTCTGGGTCCCAGAAAGCGCCGCCCTCGCTGTCCAGCATGGACACCCCCTTCAGGGGCAAAACGATGGCCACCGGGGCCGTGGCCGCATTGGCCGCCGCGGCGATCATCTCCCCGATGCGCTTGTTTTCCTCCACATTGGTGCGCAGCAGAGTGACCTGAGGGTTCCACTGGTAGAGATTGCGGTCCTTGTACTTCTCCGGCACAGTATCCAGGCCCCAGAAATTGGCCATGTCCACGCACCCGGGCACGATGACCGCCGGGATGCCCGCTCGCGAGGCGGCCAGGCAACGCTCCGGCCCCGCGCTGAACACCCCTCCGCAGACCTCATCGGCGAGTTCGGTGGTGGTGATGTCCAGTGAACCGACGATGTAGCCATCAGTGATCAGACTTTCCATGGTTTTACCACCGGTGCCCGTGGCGTGGAAGACCAACACTTCGTACCCGTGTTCCTCCAACAGGCTGCGCGCCCGGTTCACGCAAGGAGTAGTGTTGCCGAACATGGAGGCGGTGATGAGCGGCCTCTCCTCCCCAATAGCGGGCGCTTCCATCTGGACCATGCCGGCGATGGCTCCCGCCGCGTTGGCGTAAATGGCCCGGCTAATGCGGTTAATGCCGGCCACATCTACAATGGAGGGGATGAAAGTAATATCCTTGGTACCCGTGTAGGCGCTAACGTCGCCGCCGCCCACAGTGGAGACCATGACCTTGGGCACTCCCACCGGCAGGACGCGCATACCCGCCGTGGCGATGGACGTCCCACCACTCCCCCCCATGCCGAGGATGCCATCCAGACGGCCCTCATCGTACAACTTGCGGCTGATGACCGCGACGCCGGCAGCCATTGTCTTCATCGCTTCGTCTTTGTGCTCACCGGTGCGCAGGTATTCGATATCGCCCCCGCCAGCCCTGGCGACCTCCTCGCGCCCGATGTCCGGCTCGAAGGCAGGTTCGCCCAAAACCCCGAAATCAACCACCAGGGTCTTGAGGCCCTGCTTCTCGATGAGGTCTTTGACGAAGGCAAACTCCTCGCCTTTTGTATCCAGCGCGCCGACAATGACCACTGTTTTCGCCATACCGTGACCTCCTTTCTGCGCTTGTTCCAGCAGCAAAAGACGCGCCTAGCCGTGCCAGAGCACGCTGCCGCTAGCGCGTCCATCCTCCCAGGGCCTGTGGGATAAGGTAGTGCAGCAACCGATCCATATCACCCCCCTCCTCGTGCGACGACAGCCCTCGTTGCCAGTCTTTACAAAGAATATCACAGAAAAAACGGGCTGTCAAATCACAGCTCACATTTGGGGCGAATTTGCGCCTTGTAGGGGCACGGCATGCTGCGTCCCTCACCGATCTCTCACCGCTCTCGCGGAGTTGAACTCCGCGAGAGCGGTGAGGCTGCGCTTGAAATTCTGGGCATATAGTGTTACAATGTACACAGCGGAGACAGCGATGGCTCAGGTACTGCTCGTGGTCAGCGATTGGCGAGAGAGAGCCCTGCTCCTGGCCCAGTTGCAGGAAGAAGGGCACACGGTCCACGCCGTGAACACCGTGCCGTGGGCGATTGCCTTGCTGTGCCGGGGCTTGATCACGCCGGACGTGGCTCTGGTGGATTCGATCGGTCTGCAAGCTGACGAGCGGGACTGGCATGCCCTGTGCGAGCTTCTCGCGGACACGCCGCTGATTCTCTGCACAGGCGTGTACGAGCGAATCAATGCCCAGAAAAGGCTGCATCCGACGCGGGTCCTGGTACGTCCTTTCCGCGTGCAGGATGTGGTGGACGCCGTGAGAGAGGTTGTAAGGGAAGGGCTGACTCAGGAGGGACAAGATGGCTGATCTCATCGGGCAAAACATTGGACAGTACCGCATCTTGGAGCAGATTGGCAAAGGCGGAATGGCCACGGTGTACAAGGCCTATCAGCCGTCCCTGGACCGCTACGTGGCTATTAAAGTATTGCCTCCCTACTTCGCCCACGAAGAGGGCTTTGCCGAGCGCTTTATCCGCGAAGCGAGAGCCATCGCCAAGCTCACCCATCCCCACATCCTGCCCATCCACGACTTCGGTCAGGAAGGTGACCTGAGCTACATTGTCACCCAGTACGTGGAGGCCGGCACACTCAAAGACATGCTGGGCCAGCCGATGGACCCCCGCCGCGCTTCGGAAATCATCAGCCAGATTGCCGAGGCCCTGGACTACGCCCACGCGCAAGGAGTGATCCACCGGGATGTAAAGCCCAGCAACGTGCTCATGGATCGCGGCACCTGGGTGTTCCTCACCGACTTCGGATTGGCGAAGATGGTGGAGGCTTCCCAGGCGCTGACCGCTTCCGGGGTAGGGGTAGGCACCCCGGCCTACATGTCGCCGGAGCAGGGACAGGGCTTGAAGGTAGATGCCCGCTCGGATGTGTACTCCCTGGGCATCGTGCTGTACGAGATGCTGACCGGGCGGGTGCCTTTCGAGGCGGAAACACCCATGGCCGTGGTCATCAAGCACATCACTCACCCCTTGCCCCTGCCCCGCCAGATCAACCCGGACATCCCGGAGTCTGTGGAGCGGGTGATTTTGAAGGCTTTGGCCAAGAAGCCAGAGGATCGTTTTGCCAGCACGGGGGAGATGGCGGCGGCCTTGCGGGAGGCCGTGTCACAGATACCCACCGTGCCCGCTGTGGAAGTGCCGCCCACCGCGCCGGTGGTAGAGAAAGTCTCTGTCGCGCCACCTCCACCGCCTCCGCCAGCCGCTCCCCCGACGGAGCGGGTAGAGGTAGAGAAAGTGTCCGCTCCCCGTCGAAAAGTGCCCTGGGTCTGGGTAGGAGCCGCGGCTGTGGCGGTGGTGGTGCTGATCGGCGCGGCGCTGCTGGCCGTCAACCGGCCGTGGGAGCAAGAGACCTCTCTGCCCACCGAGACCCCCGGCGTTGTCGCTGAAGAGCGGCCCACTTCTACCCCCTTGCCACCTACTTCTACCCCGCGTCCCAGGCCCGTTCGCCTGCCTATTCCCCCTGATTTCACCGAAGTGCTGATGAAACCCAACTACGATGCCATGGAGAAAGTACCCTATGGGGAAGGTTGGGACATCGTGGAAGAGGATGGCAACCGCGTTCTCAGAGTGCAGGGTATTCGTGAGGGGGGTGTCTCCGCTTCCTATCCCGAGGGCTACGAGTGGACGGATTACGCCCTCACGCTCAAGGTTAAACTGGTTGAAGGAGAAGAGACGTATATCTACTTCCGCCGCACTCCCGAACAAGAAGGCCCTGTCATCGTCTGTAAAGCTGACGGCTGGGAGCTTATCGAGGATCCCGGATGGCGGGTCGTGAACTTCGTTCCCATGGACAATATAGGCCAGTGGCGGCAGATAGGGGTGATAGCCCAAGGAGAGCAGTACGAGTTCTTCGTGGACGGCGAATCGCTGTTCACTCACCCAGGCATTCCTCCCCAGGGCACCATTGGGCTGGGCGTGCACGAAGGAGCCGTGGCCCTGTTCGATGACCTGCGGGTGATAGGGCGGCCCCCTGAGCCCAGGATAGAGATGGTTCGCGTGGCCACAACCACCGACTTCCCGCCCTTTGCCTCCGTGGAGCAGGGCAAACTGACCGGGTTCGACATCGAACTCATGCTGGCCCTGGGCGAAATGGCCGGCTTTAAGGTGGAATTCGTCCGCGTGCCCCGTGAGGGTATCCTGGAGGGCCTGGACCGAGAGGAGTACGACGCGGTCATCGCTGCCCTGACCATCACCCCGGAGCGCAAGGAGCGATGGGGCTTTTCCGAGCCCTACGTGCAGCCCCGCGAGCTTGTGCCCGACGCGAACCCCGATGAGGTGTACGGGATTGCCGTGCGCAAAGGCGATCAGCGGTTGCTAGACATGATCAACGAAGGGTTGAGAGCGGTTCGAGAGCGCGGCATACTGGAAGAGTTGATCGTTAAATGGCGACAGGAACGCCCGGAGCCCGAGCCCCTCGTCCGTCCCACACCCATTGCTCCCATCCCCGACATCTCCGACCTGGCCCACGGTATCCCCTGGATACCGGAGTACGATCCTGCCCAGGCTAGCGGTGTCTATTACCTGGGTTTCAACGTCACCAAACCGCCCTTCGACGATGCCCGTGTGCGGCGGGCCTTTGCCCATGCCGTAGACCGGGTGAAAATTGCTCAAATCGGACGAGAGATGTACGGTAAACCGGCCAGCCCGGCCACAACTTTTACCCCGCCGTGGATTATCGCCGTGGACCTCTACGGCGAGGTGGGTTGTCCTTACAGGCCGGACCTGGCCCGCGAACTCCTGGCCCAGGCCGGACATCCCAACGGTGAGGGATTGCCGCCTATCACTTATGTGTATAATCAGACCGAGATCCACGCCGCCATTGCCGAGGCCGTCGCCCAGATGTGGCGAGACGAGCTGGGCGTGGAAGTGCATCTGGAGGCGGTGGTGGACTGGGATGCCTACTCAGAAAGGCTGCGCAGCGACGCCCCCCCAATCTTCCGCATGGGCTGGGTGGCCGACTACAACGACCCGGACAATTTCCTGAAGGTGCTGCATTCCGGTGGGGAGAGCAACTACGGGCATTTTGCCAATGCTGACTTCGACCGCCTGGTGACTCAGGCCGCCGAGGAAACCGATCCCAAAATCCGCCAGGAGCTGTATATCGAGGCCGAGCACATATTGTGCCAGGACGAAGCGGCCTTGATCCCCCTGCTCCACACATT
>JACIWR010000291.1 GCA_014360845.1 Anaerolineae bacterium | reverse complement strand
TGCGGTCAAATCGACCACATATATCTTGTTTGCCATCGTTCTCCTCCTGCAAAGGGTAAACGCTAACGCGACTATAGTTTACCTCAGAAGGAGAATTTATCAAAATCAGTCTGATGAGGTACTAGACTCGCGAGCAGTTATCGGCACGATAGTGAGGCAAGATAGAAGACATGGGCCGAAATCTTTTTCTCCTGCTGGCGATAGTGCTCTTGCTGGTTGGCTGTGGTACGGGGAATACCCCCACCATGACCTCCCCTACTCCATGGGCTGGTGAGCCCGTGGCTCCCGACGCTGTGGTCACCCTTATCTGCGGGCCTCGGATGAATTGCCTGTCCGAGATCTGTGCAGACCCTGTCAGATGTCCATTGCGCGTCGCTTTATCCCACAAAGTGGTGTTTGACTTTGTCAAAACTCTCTCAGAATGCGAGGGTTGTAACGCGCCAGAGTTCACTACCGATAAGGGAATTGGAACGTGTATCGAGTACCAGATGACCGAGACCTCAAAAGGTTGGGGAGTCGAGTTTTGGGTATCCCAGAATTGTCATTTCCGCCACACTGAGCCGGACCGGACCCGGCTGGTCGTTGAGGTCAGCGCAGAGACTTTGACGATAGACGCCATCACACCGCCTGTGGAGTACATACAGGACCCGATGTACTGTCAATCTGATGGAGATTGCCTGTGCCTGTCGGGCAGCGGAGTGCCTTTCGTGGGTTGCACGAATTACTTCTATGCCCCCTTGCACTGGGCGGGGTATTATTCCTGTGGTGATTGCCTGTGCGAGGACAACCAGTGTGTGAGCAAGTAACGTTTGCAGCAGACCGCTCCAAGGGCGGCGTAGCGGAGTCGAAGGATGACTACTGCTCCCAGTGCAGTGCAGAGTGCCTCTTCGCCATGGCATTCTCAAACTGTCGGGTGGCTGGAATCACAATCAGATATAAAACCTTCTCAAGCACACCGCTTTTCTGGTCTTGTGGTTAGGCTGGACGGTTTCGCCTTTGGGCGGTGTTCTTTTCAGTGGGAGTAATGTGATTTGCCCCGCGACAGGACAGGGCCGGTGTTCGTTGCGGGAGGCATTCCTTGCTCACGTTTTCGATGCAAGTATCGCGCAGACCTTCCAAGGGGGCGTGCGGACGAGGCTGCCCTGGACGAGGCTTCTCCCCTCACCTACGTGCGCGCCGAGGAAACGCTGCCGCCCTTTTACGTGCTCTATTGCGAAAATGACATGCGCTCCCTACCGGAGCAGGCCATCGCTTTCCGCGACCAACTGGAGGCAGAAGGCCACGACGTCGAGGGGGATTACCTGGCGGGCTATACGCACGTGAACGAAATGACCGCCATCGCCAGCAGCGAGGAAACCGTTACCCAACTCATCATCGAGTATATCGAGACACACATCCGCAAAACGATATACTTGCCGCTGGTTGTTCGCTCCTTCACACAGTGAAGCTGGAGGTCTACGATGAAAAATAGAAGAGCGGCTGCCGTATGTCTGGCTATTCTGTTGGGCCTCTCCCTGACCGTGGGCACGGTCTCGGTCTGGGGATTCGCCGAGGAGGAGTTAGGATTTCGAGACCGGGATGGCACGTACTACCCGCCAAGCGGCGATTTCCCCGACAATCGGATCAGCACGGTGCACGACGATCTTACCTATGCCCTGGCCATTGCCGCCGGGTTCACCGTCACCGATAGCCACACCCTGCGCATCTGGGACCAGTTAGTAGATGCGGAGGCATTGCCGAGCACGCCGGTCTCTTACACCTACGGGAACGCGGGGTTCTACACACCGCCCAACCCGCTGATGTCCTGCGTCGGCAAAAATCACGCGCGGCAAATCTGGCCCACCGGCAAATTCGACTCGGATACCTCCGCGGTCACCTCTCGCTTTGGCCCCTACTCACCCTTCTTTCACTTTCCTCATCTGGACGGCCCTGACCTGCAAGCGTTGCACGATTGGGCCTGGGGCAGCACCGACACGCTGGAAGGTTACGAGGCGTATGCCTGGGGTCGGTTGACCGATTTCACCCTGATGCAGGCCGTGCAAAACAATGGTTGCATCATCACCCGCACGGTGACGATCAGCATGCCCGTGCCGGCCGGCTCGCTCGAGGCCTTTGCTACCTATTTGCATTCCCTGGGTGATGCTTACTCTCACGCCGATTGTCTGGATGCATTGGCGGTCCATACGCCCCCGGCTCCCTGGGGCACGCACACCGTGCCGGCGCTGGGAGATCCCAGCATCTATGCCTGTGATTACAACCCCGCTAATCCCCAGAACGACGACGCCCACGGGCGCGAGTTCGGCAGCGTGTATACCGATACCCAGCGGACCATCGCTGCCGCGCGAGCCATTTACGTGGAACTGTCGGCCCGTAGCCTCTCGCGAGAGGGGGTATACGTGCCGTTGCCGTTGACGACGACCCTGATCGTCAGCGGCACGGAAACGACCCTCGATGGGGCCATCGTCTACTTTGCTACCACCTGGGACTACGATGAGCCGGCCCACCGGCGTGAGTATTTGGACAGCCTTGTAGAGGCATTGCTTGCTCAGTCACGCACGTTGATCGAACGGGTGTATTTGCCCCTGGTACTGCGGCAGTGAAATCTACGCTCCAAGGGAGGGCATAGCGATGAAACGTGGTTTTGCGATCTTTTTCTTGGTTCTGATTCTGAGTACGTTCTGTCTGAGCGGTTGTCGGCCCCAGGAGCAACCTCTGTACGTGATGCTGATGTGGCACCAGCACCAGCCCTACTATGCCCCGGATGAGAGCGGCGTCTTCACCCGGCCCTGGGTGCGCGTACACGCCACCAAAGATTACTACGACATGGCCGCTATCCTCAAGGAGTACCCCAAGGTGCGCGTCACCTTCAACCTGACCCCCGTGCTCATTCGCCAACTGGACGAACTGGCGGCCGGGGCCAAAGACAACTACTGGGTGCTGGCCGAGAAGCCCGCCGCCGAACTGACCGATGACGAGAAGCGGTTTATCCTGCGCCGCTTCTTCGACGCCAACTGGGACAACATCATCGGGCGCTTCCCCCGCTACAAAGAACTGTTGGACAAACGAGGTGGCAGCGACGAGGCGGCCATCGAAGCCGCGCTGACCAGCTTCAGCGAACAGGACTTCCGCGACCTGCAGGTGTGGTTCAACCTGGCCTGGTTCGACCCCGATTTCCTGGCCCAGGAGCCACTGAAGAGCCTGGTGGACAAAGGCCGCGACTTCAGCGAGGCCGACAAGGCCGTCATCTTCGCTAAGGCGCGGGAGGTCATTGAGGCAGTTATTCCCTTGCACAAAGAACTGCAGGACAAAGGCCAGATAGAAGTGTCCATCACCCCTTACGCCCATCCCATCCTGCCCCTTATCTACAATAGCGACCTGGCCGCCATCGGCGACCCGGCGGCGGAACTGCCGGAGCGCTTCTCCTATCCGCCGGACGTGGTGGCCCATCTGACGCGAGCAGCGGAGGTCTACCAGGCCCACTACGGTCGCCAGCAGCGGGGCTTGTGGCCCGGCGAGGGAGCGGTGGCCCAGGACATCGTCAAAATGGTAGCCGAGGCTGGTTTCACCTGGATGGCCAGCGGTGAGCACGTCTTGGCCAAATCCCTGGGCCTGGACGGCTTCACCCGCGACAGCCAGGAGGTCGTTCAGGAGGCCGATGCCCTGTATCGCCCTTACTACGTGCGCTACCAGGATGGCCCGCAGGTGGCCGTCTTCTTCCGCGACCTGCGCCTCTCGGATTTGATAGGCTTCGAGTACTCCAATTGGGATGGCGAGCAAGCCGCCGACGACCTCATCGCCCGCCTGCAGGCCATTAAAGCCCGCCTGGATGAGGAGGGCGCACAGGGACCCCACGTGGTCAGCATTATCCTCGATGGGGAAAACGCCTGGGAGTACTACCCCAACGACGGCAAGGCCTTCTTGCACGCCCTGTACGACCGGTTGGGCAACACCCCCGGCATCCAGACCATCACGCCCTCTGAGTACATCAAGAAATTCCCGCAGCAACGCGAGATCGAGAACCTGTGGCCGGGAGCGTGGTTTAGTTCTGACTACGGTACCTGGATTGGCGAGCCGGAGGAAGCCCAGGCCTGGGCCCTCTTGGGTAAGACGCGCAACATGCTGGCCGCCTACGACCTTTTCAAGCGCAAAACCGCTCCCCCGGAGGCCCTGAACGAAGCTCTGGACTGGATGTACCTGGCCGAGGGCTCGGACTGGTTCTGGTGGTACGGCGCGGACCAGGATTCGGGACAGGATGAGTATTTCGATGGAGTTTTCCGCGCTCTGCAGAGGAAAGTCTACGAGGCGTTAGGCGAGCCGGTGCCGGACGACCTGGAAGTGCCCATCATCCCCGCCGAGGCCGTGCCCCCCACGCGAGGCGTGACCGGCGTCATCTCGCCGACGGTGGACGGGCGGGTCGAGCCCGCCGATGAATGGGACGCCGCCGGGTATTACGAAGTAAGCGGTGGGGCCCAGGCCCGCGCCGAGGATGTGATCAGCGCCTTGTATTACGGCTACGACGCCAAAAACCTCTACTTCCGCCTGGACGCCCGCCAGAACTGGGCGGACCTGGGCAGCCCGCTCTATGCGGGGATTTACCTCTCCGTGCCCCGCGCCGAGGCGACTATCCCCTTCTCGCGGTTGGGGGCGGTCACTGAGCCCAAGACCCTGTTGGGCTTCCAGGCCAGCCACCTGGCCGAGGTGAAAATCTCGGACGGACAGGTCGAAGCCAGCCTGTTCACCGCCGATAAGTTCGGCAACTGGGCCAGTCCACAGGGCCTGCCGGCAGTGGCCGTGACAGGCAAAGTGCTGGAGTGGGCTGTGCCTTTCGAGTTGCTGGGCGAGGTGGAAGCTGGCGACATCATGAATGCCGTGACCATCGCCAGCCTGGGCGAGCGCGATGTGCAGAGCGTGCCCGCCACTGGCCCCGTGCAGGTGATTATCCCCGATCTGGGCAAGACCACCGTAGTGCTTTCCGTGGACGACCCGGCGAACGATGATCACGGCCCCGGCAGCTACACCTACCCCACCGACGGCGTCTTCGAGCCGCAAGTTTTCGATTTGCAGCAGTTCACCGTGGGTTACGACGAGAAGAATCTGGTGTGCAGGTTCAAGATGTACGGCCCCATCAACAACGTATGGGGTTCGCCCATCAACCTCTCGGTGCAGACCTTCGACGTGTACATTGACGCCGACCCCGGGGCTGGCACCGGCAGTCGTTTGCTCTTGGAGGGCCGCAATGCCGCTTTGACCGAGGGTAACGGGTGGGATTACGCCATCTGGGTGGAGGGCTGGCATCAGAAGGTGATTCGCCCTGACGCGCAGGGACGTCCTCAGGACATGAGCGGCGTGGGGATGAAGGTCATCGTGGACCCGGCCCAGCAGCAAGTGACCATTCGCGTACCGCTGAGCGTCTTCGGTGAAGGGGCCGACCCGGCGAAGTGGGGCTATGCGGCGGCGGTGCTCAGCCAGGACGGGTTCCCCTCGCCGGGAGTGCGCCGCGTGCGCGATATTCTGTCCGCCGCCGAGCAGTGGCGCTGTGGCGGTGCTCCCGACGATACCAACCACACCCGCATCATGGACCTGGCCTGGCCGGAGGGGGCATCGCCCACGCAGGAAGAGATGTTGAGCGACTATCCCCCCTCGCAGGAGAAGAACATGGACGCTCTGAGTGCGGACGACTTCGCGCAGGTGGAGTTGTTGAGGCCATAGCAGAAGGTGCGACGCACTTCCAAAAGTGCGTCGCACCTTTGCCAA
>JACIWR010000290.1 GCA_014360845.1 Anaerolineae bacterium | reverse complement strand
CTGAATCTGTTTCTTGAAGCAGGGAGCGATGGGCTGCGGAGAGACGAGCGTGGTCATTGATCAACTCGTGGATGGCGTGCGCGATGTCCAGGGCGGCCTGGGGGCGACCCAAGGAGCGAGCGCGTTGGGACATTTGCGCCAGATATTGCCCCTCTCCTGTAAGCCATTGACGGACCGTTTGGGCGATGCTGGCGGGGTGCTGGGCCAGCACGCCGACCTCATGCTCCATCACCCAGCGCACATTGCCCTCCTCCTGTCCGGGGATGAAGCCGCTGATGATGATGGGCAGTCCCATGATCAACGCTTCGGCAATGGTGCCCGGACCGGCTTTGGTGATAATCAGATCGCAAGCCCCCATCACCTCGGGCATATTGTGGACGAAGCCGAAGACGCGCGTAGGAATCTCCCACGACACCCCCTCTAACTGACGTCGCAAAGCCTCATTGCGACCGGCGACGATGCACAACTGGGCCGGAGGGCGGGCTTCGGCCACGGCGCGGGCGATTTCGAACATGGGGCCCATCCCTTCCCCACCACCCACCAACAACACCGCCGGACGGTCTGTTTGCAATCCCAACTGGCTCCGCAGAGTGCGCTTGTCGCCCACCTCCTGGGCAAATTTGAGGCTGACGGGCATACCCGTTACTTTCACCCGCTCAGCAGGAATCCCGGCCCGCAACGCTTGCTCCCGGGCTTCCTCCGTGGCCACCAAACACAAGTCCACCTGCGGGTAGAGCCAGACCGGATGCACACTGATGGGATCGGTGACCACGCTGATGAAGGGCGCTTGCCAGCCCAGTTTGCGCATCATGCGCAGGGGGATATACTGCAACACCGGGTGCACGGATAAAATGGCGTCGGGTTCAGGGCGGCGAAAGAGGTTCCGGACTCGACCGCGTACGTAGGGATAGGCCAGGTTGAGCAGGAGACGAGTGCGTCGTCGGCCAGCGGTGGATTTCCACATCCACTTCCACAGATACACACCCTCGTTTATCAGCGGACGGTACCAGTTCACCATACGATTGAAGGGGAAGGGAGAGTAGTTCAGCAGGGCGTCCACCATCTCGACCTGGTAAGTTTGGGGGTAAAGGTGATGTAGCGCTTCGGTGATAGCCTGGGCTGCGCTGCGGTGTCCACCGCCGGTATCGGATGAGAGACATAGGATGTTTCTGCTCATAGGCGTATTCCTGTCAAGTTGGAGTGGTAGTACTCTCCAAGTGAGATCCCTGCTCGTTGGACGAGAATTTCACCACAAAGGACACGAAGGACTCCAAACAGCAGTTTTGCACTTTTTACAATGTCTCCGGTTACTACTCAGGCTAGCAGGCGCACTGTCCTCCCCAGGCTCGTAGCCCCCGTCCTGGGGGCGTCTCGGCTGAGAAAACCGCGCAAAAGACAGCATCTTGCCGCTGGAACGTTCCCGGGACGGGGACTTGGAGCATAGGCTGAGTAGTCACTGTCTCCGATCATCACTGCAGAGGCGCAGAGGAGGCCGAGAAAATCTATGAAGTTCTCCGCGAGCTCTGCGTCTCGGCGGTGAAATGGGCAGCCATTGGGCCTGTTCTGTCAAATCTGCAAAAGTACCGTCTAAAGGCACAAAGAGAAAAAAACGAAGTTTCCTTCGTGCTCTTTGTGTCCTTTTGTGGTAAGTCTATTGGGCTCCGGCCAGGCCGGGTTGGAGGATAATCATCGGTCTGCCTGCTCCGCAGCGCGGCTGATGAGGGTTTTGACCCGCTTTTCCAAACGGCTGCGGGGCAACAACACACGCCGGCCACAGGTGAGGCATTTGATGCCTATATCCGCCCCCAGGCGCACGACTTCCCACTCGTAACCGCCGCAGGGATGGGGTTTTTGTAACCGCACTATGTCACCCAAGCGTACATCCAGTGGCATTTTCACCTCCGGGTGGGGTGTCGTTTGAGCATTCCTGATCATCTGCTTTGTTCTCGCGGAGTTGCACTCCGCGAGCTTGCGTCCCGCAGTGCAACTGCGGGACATCAAGGGCATCGAGAAGATTATAGCACATCTGCTCCGTTGCGGCTAGTCGTCATGAGCGGCGTCTGGCGGATGACTGCCCCGGCCGGGAGCTGAAATCCACCCACCCGTGTGGTTGGGGGCGAGCGCTACTGTCTGCCACTTTTGTTTTAGTCGTGAACCCCACAGAGAGCGGCTGTAAGACAACTGCGAGCAGTTGTCCTACAAATCCCTGGCGGCGGGCAGTCCGTGCATACCCTCTGCCTGGGTGACAGCTCTCACCACGGCTTGAGCCAGCACCTCGGCGGCTATGGCTCCTATCACACTGGGATCGGCCCCATGCCCTGTCTTAGAAGGCTTGCCCGTGGCCAGAGCGAAGACGGTATCGCCGTCGAACATGGTGTGCACGGGGCGGATGGTGCGCGCCAGGCCGTCGTGAGCCATCTGGGCTACCTTGTTTGCTCCCTCTTTGCTCAGATAAGCGTTGGTGGCCACCACGGCGATGGTCGTGTGTTGAGCAAAGCTGAGGACGGTTTGCCCCAAATCGCCCTTCATGTGTTCCATCGTATTGAGAAAGCCGCCGATTACCGGTCGGCGTGTGCCGGCCAGGATGGCTCCCGTCTGGGGGTCTACCACATCTCCGAAAGCGTTGACGGCGACGATAGCGCCCACCACAATGCCCTTGCCGATCTTCTGGCTGGCCGTGCCCAGGCCGCTCTTGGTGGCGAATTTGGGCCCCAGCAGCTTACCCACCGTCGCTCCGGTGCCAGCTCCCACGCACCCCTCGGCCACCGGCCCCTCGCTGGCCGTTTGACAGGCTTGATAGCCGGCGGCGGCGTCGGGCCGGGTGTGGGGATCACCGAGGGTCAGATCGAACAACACCGCCGCGGGCACGATGGGAACCACGCCTACGCCCACATCGAACCCGATGTTTCGTTCCTCCAGGTAACGCATGACTCCGGTGGCGGCGTCCAACCCGTAAGCGCTGCCCCCCGTCAGGAGCACGGCGTGGACCTCCTGCACCAGACGCAGGGGATGCAGCAAATCCGTCTCCCTCGTGCCCGGTGCTGAACCGCGCACATCTACCCCGCCGACCGCGCCCCCTTCGCAGAGCACCACCGTGCAGCCGGTGGCCGCTTCGCGGTCTGTGTAATGTCCCACCTTAATCCCTTGCACGTCGGTAATAGCGTTGTGCATCGCATCCTCCTGGACCTTCTCCCAGCTTGCTGTGGCCGCATTATACCATCAAGAGGCAGGCTAAGTCAACATCGCACCGACACCCCCATGCCCCTGCTAACTCTAACAAAAATCTAACATTTCTCTATTGCTATTCTAATACTCGACTTTTAGAATTAAAGCGAAGTCCTGAGGGGGCGTGGAGGGCCGACGTGCAGACCTTGAAACTCTTTTGTGCAAACTGTGGGATAGAAATCCGCTGGCAGCCCACTATAGTGGATGGAGAGACGTATTGTTGTTTGGGGTGCAGCCAGGGAGGGCCTTGTACGTGTGACTACTCTAATTTGCCCCAGGCTGACGACGCAACCTCTATTACCCTTTTCACCCGTCAGAATGGGCAACCCCCTCAGGTTCACCGAGAATGAACGCCTTACCCATTGGTGAGGATATGAGCAATATGGTGGAGGTATTAAGATGAGTAAGATTGTGGGTATTGACCTGGGTACAACTAACTCTGTGATAGCCGTCATGGAAGGCGGAGATGTGACTGTGATCCCTACCGCCGAGGGGTCGAACCTGTGTCCCTCGGTAGTGGCTTTTACCAAGTCCGGCGAGCGTCTGGTAGGACAGACGGCCAAGCGCCAGGCGGTGACTAACTCAGAGAACACTATTTTCTCCATCAAGCGCTTCATGGGGCGTCGTTACGACGAGGTCGAAGTCGAGCGCAAAATGGTCCCGTATCAGGTGGTGAGGGGGCCTGTGGGCGATGCTCGCGTTCGTATTCCCGTCACCGGCAAAGAGTACACCCCCCAAGAGATCTCAGCTATGATTTTGCAGAAGCTGAAGCGCGATGCCGAGGCGTACCTGGGCGAACCGGTGACGAAAGCCGTTATCACCGTGCCGGCCTATTTCAACGACTCGCAGCGTCAGGCTACCAAGGACGCCGGGCAGATTGCCGGTTTGGAGGTAGTGCGTATCATCAATGAGCCTACCGCTGCCTCCCTAGCCTATGGGTTGGACAAGAAGAATCTGGAGACCATCCTGGTGTTCGACCTGGGCGGTGGTACTTTTGACGTGTCCGTGCTGGAGGTCGGTGATGGCGTGGTCGAGGTCAAAGCCACCAGCGGCGATACGCACCTGGGCGGTGACGACTGGGATCAGCGCATTATTGACTACATCGCCGACGAGTTCAAGAAAGACCAGGGCATTGACCTGCGGCAGGACCGTATGGCCCTGCAGCGCCTGAAAGAGGCTGCGGAGAAGGCCAAGATTGAGCTCTCCAGCGTGATGGAGACCGAGATCAACCTGCCCTTCATCACGGCGGATGCCTCCGGTCCCAAGCACTTGCAGATGAAACTGACGCGGGCCAAGCTGGAGCAACTCACCGAGGACTTGGTAGAGCGCTGTGTGGGGCCCTTCAAGCAGGCCCTGGCCGATGCCAAACTCACCCCCAGCGACATTGACGAGGTGGTCCTGGTCGGCGGGGCGACGCGCATGCCCATGATTCAAGAGTTGGTACGCAAGCTGACCGGCGGCAAGGAACCGCACAAGGGTGTCAACCCGGACGAGGTGGTGGCCGTTGGCGCGGCTATCCAGGCCGGCGTGCTGGCCGGTGATGTGAAAGATGTGCTGCTGCTCGACGTAACCCCTCTGACCCTGGGAGTGGAGACCCTGGGTGGAGTGATGACCCCGATTATCGAGCGCAACACCACCATCCCGGTGCGCAAGAGCCAGATTTTCACCACGGCCGAGGATGGTCAGACGGCGGTGGACATTCACGTCTTGCAGGGCGAGCGCCCTATGGCCGCCGATAATATGACTCTGGGCCGCTTCCGCCTGGAGGGCATCCCGCCCGCGCCGCGAGGCGTGCCTCAGATTGAGGTCTCTTTTGACATTGACGCCAATGGCATCCTCAACGTCTCGGCCCAGGACAAGGCCACCGGACGCCAGCAGCAAATCACTATCACCGCCTCCACTAACCTGAGCAAGGCCGATGTGGAGCGCATGGTGCGCGAGGCCGAGCAGCATGCCGAAGAGGACCGGCGGCGGCGCGAACTGGCCGAAACGCGCAACCAGGCCGATAACCTGGCCTACCAGATGGAGAAGACGCTGCGCGACATGGGTGACAAAGTGAGTGCCGGCGACCGCCAGGCCATTGAGGACAAGATCAAGGCCGTGCGTGAGGCCATCAAAGGCGACGACATTAATCGCATTCGCCAGGCGATGTCTGATCTGCAACAGGCCAGCTATCGGCTCTCGGAGCAGGTCTACGGCCCCAGTCAACAGGCGGGCAGCGGGGGCAATGGGCACGGCGAGACTCCTCGCTCCACGCCGGAGGGCGAAGACGTGGTCGAGGGCGAGTTCTACGCCGCGTAATCGCCACATTCGTAAAGCGGCTTCAGCCTGCCAACTGGCTCATAGGACGGGATGAAATCCCGTCCTATTTGTTTATCGTGACCCTTCCTGCTCCCGGCAAGCTCATAGGGCGGGGCCATGCCCCGCCGTCTCCGTGTCGGGCCACGGGCTCGACCTACGAGCTCGAAAGTTCATCATCCCGTCCCACTTTTTTCCCCCGAGTGACTACTCAGCCTATGCTCCAAGTCCCC
>JACIWR010000029.1 GCA_014360845.1 Anaerolineae bacterium | reverse complement strand
ATCGTTCTCCTCCTGCAAAGGGTAAACGCTAACGCGACTATAGTTTACCTCAGAAGGAGAATTTATCAAAATCAGTCTGATGAGGTACGAGGAGGTAAGATTGTGAAGAAGTTCATCGCGGTGGCCGGCAACATCGGCGTGGGCAAGACCACGCTCACCGCCCGGCTGACTGAGTATCTGTGTTGGGAACCCTTCAACGAGGCTGTGGACGATAACCCCTATCTGGCCGATTTCTATAAAGACATGCGCCGCTGGAGTTTCCACTCGCAGATTTTCTTCCTCGCGCATCGTCTGCGGCATCACCGGCAGATCGTGGACCGCCCCGGGACGGTGGTGCAGGATCGCACGGTGTATGAGGATGCGGAGATATTCGCCCGCAACCTGTACCTCCAGGGGCACATGGATGAGCGCGATTATCAGAGCTATCGCACTCTTTATGAGACCGTTATCGAGATTCTTCCCCCGCCTGATCTGGTGATATACCTGCGGGCGTCGGTTCCTACTCTGCTCGAACGCATTCGATTGCGGGGCCGCGACTATGAGCAGGACATCAGTGCCGATTATCTGGAACAGCTCAATCGTCTGTACGAGGAATGGATCGAGAATTTCACTCTGTGCCCGGTGCTCACCGTCCCCGCCGATGACCTGGATTTCGTGCAGAACGAGGCTCACCTGGACCTCATCGTCCAGAAGGTGTTGGACAAGCTGCACGGCAAGGAGGTAGTGGTCTTCGACTAGGCGTCTCAGCGCCTGGGGTTCGAGGCCTCAGCAAGGCGGGGGGCTAACGCGCTCACCGCGGGCGGTCTCGCCAGCGTGTCAGGGTTGCACCAGGTAAAGGGCCACGAGGCGGTCGCGGCTGTCCCCACCCGGCAGGTAATAGGGTAGAAACAACTCACCGACAAGGGACACATTACACCGCTGGCGAGCAATCGCCAGCGGGTTTTTAATCTCCACCCCGTCCTCCAGCAGGTAGACGGCGCGGCCCTCGTCAGCCATCAAGTGCACGAAGCGCACGAACTCCTCCTCCGTCCATGGCGCGGGATGGATGGCCTGCCGCCCGGTGTAAAGCTCCACTGCCCCGCCGTTCAACGTGGAGCCGATGACCGCATCCTCTGGCACCAGCTCGGCCAATTCATCGAAAGCTTGCCGCTGTTGGGCATAGAGGTAACCGAAGGACGCCCGGTGCGATTCCCCCAGCCGAGTCAACACCGGGCGCGTGCGCACGGCCAGGGTCATCAGCGACAACACGATGGTCGCCACGATGACCCAGTCACCGCCGGATGCATCTCGCGCCAGAGTCCAGGTGCGCCGGGCCAGGGTCACCAGACCGTAGGCGGCCAGCAGAGCTAACAGCGGTGCGAGGGAGAGCAAATCGCGCCAGCGCAGGGGGGCGTAGGGCAGGTGAATGGCCAGCACGGCGATCAGGCTGGTCAACAGCAGCGCCAGACCGCGCCCGTCCTCCCGCGCCAACCGATACATCCCATAGGCGATGAAAAGGGCGACGAAGCCCAACTCCGACCGCTGTAGCGCGCTGGTCAGCATCAGCAAGGCCGTGGCCCCCACGTGTTCTATGCCGAACAAGTAAGCCTCTGGGGACTCCGGGGTGAACACGCTGCCGAAGACCCGATGGTGATACGCTAAATCGGGTAGCGCCACCACAAAAGCCGCTCCGGCACAGGGTCCCAGGAAGGCCAGAAGACGCCGCCATCGCCCCTCGCTCCACAGGAAGGCCGCCAGCAGCAGCGGTACCGCCAGCAGCAGTTGGGTATGTCTCACCCAATAAGCCCCGCCCAGGGCCAGCCCGGCCAGAATTCCCCAACGTCCGGGGTTGGATCTGCGAGCGCGCAGCGCGCACAGCACGGTGAGCGTAGTCAACAACTGGGCGGTGGCGTCGGCCATGGGCACTAACACGCGGTCTATCTGCTCCGGTAGGGTGGCCAGCAAGAACACGGCCAGCCCCGCCGTCAACCAACGCTCGCCGACGGTCCGCTGACGGGTCATCTCCGCAACCAGGAGGGCCAAAGCCAGGAGCGAGAGCAGTGCCATCACAGGGGTGGTGAGGTACAACCCCTCCTCCCCGAGCAGAAGGTAACCCACGGCCAGGGGCAGGGCTCCGCCCACGGGCCACACTGTGGCGGCCCGGCCCTGCTCGTCGAAAGGCACATGATAACCCACGTGGACAGCAGGCCAGACGGGCAATCCCGCTTCTTGCACCCGCTGCGCCAGGGGGAAGCAATGCAGGGGGCTGCCCGTGCGCGCTATGTCCACCGCCATCTGGGCGTAACAGAAGGGATCGCTGGCGGTCACTCCCCGCGTGCGATGGCCTATATACTCCGCCCCGGCCCAAAGCAAGGTTCCCGCCAACACGCTCGCGCCCAGGATGCGCAGGGCTTGCTCCCGCCGGCCCCACCAGGTCAGGACCATCTTCCCCTGCACCAGAAGCGCGTATCCCACCCCGACCCACACCGCCGCATCCACATCAAAGGTCGCCGACCAGGGATCAGGGTAGGGGAACCACTCGTAGCGCGTCAGGTCAATGCCCAGGCAGTAACTGAACAGATTGTACCAGAGCATGGCCGCGTAGGGGATGAACAGCGGGGTGAGGGCTTCCATGTAAATCCGTGGGCGAGCCCGTCGCCCCAGTTGAGGCCCTACCTGTGGCAGGAGCAGCACCACCAGCGAGGGCAGAGCCAGCACCCACGGGCGACGATACCAACTCCACAGCAGACCCAGACCGACCAGATGTGTCAGCATCAGCGCGATTTGCGCCGTTAGAGGCCAGGGGCGCTCCTTCCCTTCGAAGCGCAGTGCCAGGAGGCGAAGCTGATGCTGCACCAGATTGCCGGGTCTTGTGCGGGATAGAAGGTAAAGCGCGGCCACCGCTCCCATGGAGAGCAGCACGGCCAGGGGCCACACTCGCGCCGAAAGCACGGTTAAGCGCGCGAAACGGGCTGCGGTGAACCCCCAACCCACGAGGCAAAGCAGCCCCTCGACGACGAGAAAGGCTCGGTGTAGCGGGGAAAAGGCCCTCGCCGGACGTTTCAGCTTCCAGAAGCAAAGACCGGCCAGGGCGGCGAAGCCCACTGCCAGGGCCACGTAGACAGGCAATAGCCCACCCCACGGTCCGGGCTCCAGGGCGTAAAGGTAACTGGCGCTAAACAGTCGTTGCAGTATGGACATGGCCTCACTCAATGCGATATACTGTGAGCGAAGGGGTCCTGTCGGCGCGGAGAGTGCGCATCAGGGGGTGCATGTTGAGTCCGGCGCGGCGCAATGCCGCCTGTATCGGCAGGCGCGGTCGCCAGCTCGGCAGCACGATGTAGCGCGGCACCTCGCTCATTTGCTGCGCGTCCTCGGCCAGGCGCGCGGGTGAGTAGTACCAGCGCAGTTGCACCGGTGTATCGAACAGGTAGAACAGATAATGCCAGCCCAGGTAGCGGTGATAGAGCACCGCGCCGGGTGGCATCTCCGCGCGCAGGTAGTCGGTCACGACGTCAATGCCGTCATAGGCCCAATGGTCACCCCCCACCGGATAGCCGCTGTGCGCTGCCTGCCAGGCCGGGTGAATCAGAAGAATCACCACCAGCGCCACGGCGATGATGCCGTAGGTGGGGTGGGCAAACCGTCCCGCCAGCCAGATCACCCTGCCCAGCAGCATGGCCAGCAGCGGCATCAGACCCAACAAGTAACGGTCCCATACGTTGAAGGTCAGCAGCCAGTGGGCCAACAGGTACAACAGGACGAACCCGGTGAGTACGAAGTCGCAGCGAGCAGCGGGCGAAGTGCGCACTTCCTGGCGTGAGTGCCACAGGAGCAGTGGTAACCCGATCAGCAGCACCAGGTTGAGCACGGGCGAGGCGGTGAAGTACTGCAGCCACATCAACCACTGGCGCAGGCGCAGCCCCCACTCCGCCACAGGAGCCAGCATCAGACCGCCGTAGCTGGTCAGTCCTTTCTCGAAGTAGCTGGGCTGCACATGCCAGCGCTGCGCGTCCCACCACGTCACCAGGGCCATGGGCAGCATGAACCCTGCCACGAACACCGCCAATTTCCGCGCAACTCGGAACTTTGAACTCTTAACCCGAAGCCCAGCACCGCCGGCCACGATAAGTGGCAGGAACAGTGCACCCTGCTGCTTGCTGGCCATGGCCAGTCCCAGGAACACCCCTGCCCAGAACCACCGCCCACCGACCGCGCACCACAGCGCGGCCATCACCCACATCACCATCAAGGGATCAGTGAAGGCGGTGGGAGCGAAGAGGATGTTGAAGGGCGAAAGGGTCATCGTGATCGTGGTCAGAAGCGCAGGCCCCAGGCCATAAATGCGCCGCGTCAGGCCGTAGGTCAAGGCCACGGTCAATAGGCTGGCCACCAGCCCCGGCAGGCGAGCTGTCACCTCCCTCGCTCCGAAGATGCGGAACATCGCCGCCAGCAGATAGGGCACAAGGGGCGGCTTGTCCACTGGATAGGTGAGCAGCAGCGGGTCTTGCCCCGAGGCGATGAGCCGCCCCCAATAGCTGTAAATAGCCTCGTCTGGATGGAAGCGATTGGCGGTGAGGGGGGGCAGACGTACTGCTGCGCCTATCAAGAGCAACATGACCAGAGCGATGCGCTCTAATCCTCTTCTGGTGCCATCAGGCATGATACGTTCTTGGTCCTTAGTCCGGAGTCCTTACGTTCTTTGGACCTGGTTTCGAGTGGGATGGGCTGTAGTCCTCCGGTGGCTTTAGGGGGACAAAGCGGTACTTGAGCAGTGTCCACAGGACTACAAAACCGTCTCGCCAACTGATCTTCTTCCCCTCCCAAATCTCGCGTCCGGTGTAGGAGATGGGCACCTCGTAGATACGGTAACCGTGTCGCAGAATCTGCGCTGTGATCTCCGGATCGAAGCCCCAACGCGGGGATTTTAGCTGCAGCTTGTCGGCGACTTCGCGGGTGAAGACCTTGTAGCAAGTTTCCATATCGGTGAGGATGGTGTTGTACAACAGGTTGGTGATGAGGGTGAGAAACTTGTTGCCCACCATGTGCCAGAAGAACATCGCCTTGCGAGGTCCGCCCAGAAAACGCGAGCCATACACTACCTGTGCGCGCTTTTCCAAAATGGGTCGCAAAAGCAGCGGGTACTCACGGGGGTCGTATTCCAGGTCCGCATCCTGGATAAGTATGATGTCGCCGGTCGCGTGTTGTAGAGCGGTGCGTACCGCCGCCCCTTTGCCCTGATTGCGTTCATGGTTGAACACGAACGTGTCCTTGTGGGCAGCTTCTTCCTGTAACAGCTCAGCGGTACCGTCGGTAGAGCAGTCGTTCACCACCACGATCTCACGTTCAATGTCCCCCAGGTCTACAGCACGCACGCGACGTAGGATTTCGCCAATGGTGTTTTGTTCGTTGTAGACCGGTACGAGTATGGAAAGTTTCACGTTAGCCTCCAGGTTAGGAATATAGGGGATTATAACCTAGAGCGTGCTGTCTGGCAAATGGCACATTTGAACCAAAAGAAACGCGCGTTTGACAGCGATAAGAGGATGTGATATACTAATGTGCGTGGGCCGTTAGCTCAGCCTGGCAGAGCACCTGCCTTTTAAGCAGGGTGTCACTGGTTCGAATCCAGTACGGCTCATCTTTTTTAGTGGGAACAGCGCCCGCCGGAAGCCAAAAAGCTCCTGATCTTTCAGGTCAGGAGCTTTCGCTCATAATTGGCATGGCGTGCGCGCCGTCCTAACAGTGCGGGCACGGCGTGCCATGCCCCTGTTATGGTTTGGCGCAAACTCGCCCTCGAAGTGAAGCGCTCACCTGGTTATCAGTCGCATTGCGCAGATGGACGAAATGTGGTAAGATGAAAGCACACAAAGCCCTGGTGCTCGAGCGAGGTTAGCTGCGCCATGCTGCCAGAGAGGATAAATAATGACCCCACCACCCTTGACGATCAAACTCCATATACTCCCAGCGCGCTCCAACCTCGTCCCTAGCCCCCGTCTGATCGAGCGGTTGAATGCAGGGCTGCACTGCAAGCTGACCCTCGTCTCCACCCCGACGGGCTTCGGCAAGACCACTCTGCTCGGCGAATGGGCCGCTCGCTGCAGGCGGCCCATTGTGTTGCTGACGCTGTTGGTCGTGGTCGCACTGTTGGCGACGGCCTGCAGCGGTATGCGAACGCCCGTCTCCCCCGAGCCGACTACCCCAAGTTGGTTGGTCCTGGTTGGGAGAGGGTAGCACAGGTCGCTGTGTACCCTCACCCCCATGGGACGCCTGGCCAATATGAGCAGAAAGGTGAGAGACGTGCATCGCGACGCGCACGCCCCCTCCCCCAAAAAAGGAGACGCAAATCATGTCTGAGAAACAGGAAAACCAAACCCCGAAGAAAACCGGTTATTACATGGGGCTTGGCCTGGCCTTTGGCATTATCCTCGGCGCCGCCATGGGCCTGGCGCTGGGCAACATGGCCTTTATGGGAGCCGGACTTGCCATCGGTGTGGCTATCGGCGCCGCCCTTGACCAGCGACACAAGCAAGACGATGCGTAAGCAGACGATGGCTCTATCGCAGTTGTTTCGTGCAGGTGCAGTCACGATGCAATGATAACACAGTCATAGTATGGAGGGCAGAATGAGCAAAAATCAAAAGCGTAACGTCACTCTGCCGATCAGGTATAGTCTCACACTGATATACGCTCTCTCATTCATCATCGCCATCCTCATGGCGGCCGCGTCCGTCGCCGCTCAGTCAGGCAGTGGGCTCCAAGTTTGACGGCGTTCTTGGCTTCAATTCTCTGAGCAGATTCAAGATCGAAATAGACTATCCGTAATGAGAGACTTCGGCTGTTAGAAAGGAGTTGATCCGATGGATAACAGAAAGGTCGTCAACGGCTTGGTTATTCTTACCACAGGTCTGTTGGCTTCCAGTTTGTCTTCATTCCTTGAGCACTATGCTATCCTTGGAACTGCGACCGATTTCACAAGAGGGCTTCTCGATGGGCTCTCGGTGGTTGCGTTTTGTGTAGCCATCTTTGTTCTTGTTCGTAGTAGACGTGCAACTTAGGAGAAAATGATGGTCTTTGCATCCGTTTTCGCACTAATCGTCGGGGTGGGCATGATCGGCCAATGGTTCTTTTTCTTGGCCACCAACCAGGTGCCCGAGCTGAGAACCGAGCCGCTGCGCATCCGCTTTCACCTGGCGGCAGAGTTTGCCACAGCCATCGCTCTGTTGGTCGGCGGCATTGCCCTGCTCACTGACCAGACCTGGGCCCGCTGGTTCTACCCGCTGGGCATGGGCATGTTGCTCTACACCGTCATCGTCAGTCCCGGCTACTTCGCCCAAAAGGGCCAGTGGGCGTTCGTGGGCATGTTCGCCGTGGTGCTCCTTTTGGCCCTGGTCAGCATTGTCCTGATTGTTTGAGACAGATGGTTTCCCCCTCGGTGGATTTGAAGGAGGTTTTGCATGCATGCATTGGTGGTCTACTTTTCCAGGTTCGGCAACACGCGGCAAGTCGCCGAAGCTGTAGCTGCGACACTGGGAACAGCGGGTTCTGTTCGCGTGCTCAGCATGGATCAGCTCACCGTCTCCGACATGAGGAATGTTGATCTGGTGGTGATGGGAGCCCCAACCCATCGCATGAGCTTGCCCAAGGAGGTGGGGCCTGTGTTCAAAACGCTACCCAAACACATTCTACGCGGCATACCCGTAGCGGCCTTCGACACCTCGTACAAGATGTCTGCCCTCCTGGCTCGCTTCACCGCCGCCAAGAAGCTGACCGGTAAGCTCCGTAAGCTTGAAGGAAAGCAAATCGTCCCGCCGGAGACGTTTCATGTCGTGGGGAGAGAAGGTCCGTTGTATGACGGTGAGATCGAACGGGCCAGGGAATGGGCCGGGTTGATTCTCAAACGATCAGAAGCACAGAGTCCTTTACGAACGCGAGGGAATACTCCATGAACGACACGGTGATTCAGGTTAGAGACTTTAGAAAAATCTACGGCGATGTCGTCGCCGTGGACGGCATCAGCTTTGAAGTGCAGCGTGGCGAAATCTTTGGTCTTCTGGGGCCTAACGGAGCGGGGAAGACCAGCACGCTGGAGTGCCTGGAAGGACTGCGCACGCCCGATGGCGGATCATTAAGGGTCATGGGCATCAATCCCACCCGCCAATCGCGCAAGCTGTGCCACGTGATCGGGGTGCAGTTGCAATCCTCAGGTCTGCCGGATAACATTTGCGTGGACGAGGCCATGAAGTTCTTCTGCGCCTACCACGGCGTAGCCCCGCGCTATGACCTGCTGGATCGCTTGGGCCTGGCAGAGAAACGGAACGCCCAGTATCACCAGCTCTCTGCTGGCCTACAGCGACGCCTGGCGCTGGCCCTGGCGGTGGCCCACGATCCCCCCGTGCTTTTCCTGGATGAGCCTACGGCCGGCCTCGACGTCCCTTCGCGGGTTGAACTGCACAGCCTGATGCGCGAATTGCAGGCGGCAGGCACCACCGTCATCCTCGCCACGCACGACATGGCCGAAGCGGAAGAGATGGCGGATCGGGTGGCCATTCTGCTGCGTGGCAAGATTGTCGCCACCGGCACCCCTCTTGAGCTAACCGCCACCGGCGCGGGCCTAACCAAGGTCTCCGTCCGCACAAAAGGCGCCAGTCTGTTCAGTCCTGGTGTCACCTTTCCGGCTGTGAGCCAACAGGGGTTTAAAGACGAATACGCCATCTACTTCAGCACCGATATCGGCCCCACGGTTGCGGCCATCATCTCCTTTCTCGAAGCCCAGGAAGACACGCTGATTGATTTGCGCGTGGAACGTCCCTCTCTGGAAGATCGTTTTCTGGAGATCACGCGTACCGAAGCTACGAACACAGGAGGCGCCCCATGAGCGCGTTTGTCAACCACTTCTTGTTCGAATTCCGCACCGGCATCCGTAACAAGAACTTATTAATGCTGAACCACCTGTTTCCCCTGGGCTTCTATGCCATGATGGGACTGATTATGACCGAGATCAATCCCGGTTTTGTGGCGACGATGATCCCGGCCATGGTGGTCTTCGCCATTCTGTCGGGCATGATGCTGGGCTTGCCGGCTCCATTGGTGGCGGCCCGCGAAGCCGGCATCTTCCGCAGCTACAAGGTCAACGGTGTGCCACCCTTCTCCATCCTGATCATCCCAGCGCTGACCACCATCTTGCATACGACGGTGGTTGCAGTCGTCATCATCGCCACCGCGCCCCCGTTCTTTGATGCGCCGCTGCCCGTCAGTTGGCCTGGCTTCGCGGTGACATTCCTGGCGGCGGCTTTCTCCTGCGCCGGACTGGGTGTGCTGATTGGCGTGATTTCGTCCAGTTCGCGGATAACAGTGCTATGGTCGCAACTGATCTATTTGCCCTCGATGATGCTGGGCGGCATGATGCTGCCCCATGAACTGTTGCCCGAAGCAATGGGTAAGGTGGCGCAACTCTTGCCGGCTACCCAAGCCATGAACGCCTTTCGAGGATTGGCCTATGGACTGACAGCCGACTTCGATCCGTGGGGGTCGCTCATCGTCCTGCTGGCGAGCGGGGTACTGGAATTTGGGCTGGCGATCTATCTCTTCAACTGGGACAGGCACAACACGACGCAGCGCGGGCATCCCCTGTTGGCATTGCTGGCTTTGCTGCCATACATTGTCGGAATGCTCTTGCTGTCGTGATCATAGCTTATGGCTTGATGAAGCAAATTGACCAAACTCGAGATGGGAGGCTAGGCGATGAAGTACAGAGTGCACCGCTTCAATATCAGTATGACAAGGGACCAAAGCAAATTGGAGCAATTCCTGAACAGCCTGGAGGGCGAAGTCGTGGCCATCATCCCCAACGTCACCCCTTTCCCTGCCACCTTCGTGGACTTCCTGCTGATTGTGGAGAAAGTGGGCTGATCGGGGAACCTCTGCGCTTGTGATGACTCAGAACTCTGGCCATCCACCAAATTCCCTGGGGTTAGAGCTCCATTACCCTAACCCGCCTTGGCCGGAGCTAAACAGCCTTACCACGAAGGACACAAGGAGCACGAAGGGAACTGCGTTTTTCCCTTCGTATTCTTTGTGGTGAAATTCTCGCCCCGCGAGCAAGGATCTCACTCGGAAGGTACTGCTGACGGCTGACAAACAGTGTCGTTCTGCTTCACGAACACCAAAAGAGCCAGACTTTGCCGTAGCAATTGACGGGCCAGCTCGGTGTGCCCCAACTTTGTGGCGAAGAAACTTTGCCACACCAAAATCTTGGCCAACACCAGCAGCCCGTCGCCGGAGGCCACCTCTACCAGTTCCTCCACTGCCTGCTGGCATGCAACTTCCCCCTCTTGGTAGCGTGTGCTCCACGAATAGAAAAGGCACAACCCCTCCAATGCCTGATCCAGGCAGGCCATGCCGACCAGTATTGCATCGAGAAGTTTGGCGCTGCTTACAGAGACTACATGGAGAGAGTACCCAGGGTTAATTTCGTAGCTGGCCTCATACAGCTCATATCGTCAAGTCCGCCTCTATCCCATTGGCACGGCGATGGCTTTGGCACACGTGTTACGCCACGCAGCGGAGGGTCTTCGCACGCAAACACGAGGAGAAAAGTGAGTGTGATTACAGTTGAGTTCCAATCACCGACGCTAAACCTGAATATCCGCTTTTCTCCTCCAGCGGTACGTGAAGAACACCAACCCACAGAAAAGCGTCCATATGTTTTCTATGGTCACTGCAACCAGATTCAGCGGCTGAGAGGTGACAATAATCGGCCCTGAAACAAAGAAGGTCCCCAGGATTAGGAAGAGCAGCACGGAACCGAAAGCCAACATGTCCATGACTCTGGACGGTTGAAATGGGCGTATTGGTGGCCTGGTGGTTCTCAGACTCCTCACCAGCAATGCCGTCGAAACCGCCACCAACAGTCCAAAAACCAGATACCCCATCCCGGTTCCGCGAGGTGCGTTGGGGTTGAAATGGGCTTTGACCATCACTCCTAATTGGTACAGCACCGCCAATCCCCAACCAACCTTTCCCATTCTTGGATGATCCCAATCCCGGGGCGAAACACGGTTGGCCAGATAGAGGGTAACTATTCCTTGCACTACTCCCCAGGCCAGTATGCCCACTATGAACAGTGTGCCGAGGTTCACCCCGGCCAACATGACCCCGCCATAGATGCCTGGGTTGAATAGATTGCGCGTCAGAAAAGCTATTGGAAAGAGGCCATATAGAAACGCCGCGAGAACAAGCTCGTTGTTTTTCAGCCTGAACCGAACGATGAGATCCTCCAACATGGCGAAGTAGGTGAAGTAGATGCCAAACAATGCGAGTACGAACAAGGGTCTTTGTGTGAACTCTTTGATTCCCCTGGCTGAGTATTCGAACAGGAGATTGAACAATGCGCAACAGAGGATGAAACGGAAACGTTTTGATAGCATCTTCATCCTTTCTCGCAAAAGCTCTCTCTTTTGCGGACCACTAACCCGGCTAACGCCTTGCGTGTCAGCCGCGCCGCGCTTGTTGGGCGACGCATGATTTTATCCAGCGCAAACTTGATATCGGTTTGCTCACTTCTCATTCAGAATCCAGGCCCTTTCCATTCTCGTGATCCGAGATCGCTGATTGCTTAAGCATTGGTGTTACGCGACGGTCCTCAGGTACCTTGGGAACGTTCATCCAAACAGATCGGAATCGCCACACTATTTCAGTTGGAGTCATAGGGCTGGTGTTCATCCTCACCAAGTCTGCGAGGCGGTGAGCCACAGCATCTATCTCCTCAGCCGATAATCGTTTTGCTGGGTTTGGATGATCACCCCACCACTTTGTCAGATCTTGCCGCAGCCGAGTTACATATGGCTCCCCACCTTCAGCATATTCAGGCACCGTTGCACGATCACCAACATAACGATCCCACTCTTTACTAGCTTGTTTGTACCATTCACGTGAGCCCTTGGTTGACATTGTATCCGCCTTGTTCACTACTTCTTCCGGAGAGCTGCCCAACGGCGCGGCGGATAAGCCGCCGGGCGGAGACCCGCGCCGCGAGCCGCAGGCTGCGGAGCACTCCCTCCGTCTCAAGACCCGCTGAAAGCGCGTACGGTCCCCGCTTTTGCCGCGCGATAGCGCGGTCAGATTGAGCTGTCGGTGAGGCAGATACCGTCCCGACACGTCACCCGCTCTCCAGTTTCGGATTCTTCAGCCCCGTTCTGAGCTTGTTCCTCACCTCGCGCTTCACCCGCGCCGCAAGCACACCTTCATTCTCCTCCAGAAACGCTCGCACCGCATCTGGATCATGCACAACCAACTCCCGCAACGCCCACGACAAAGCCTTGACCACCATATCTTCACGGTCAGCCACCAGCAGGCGACACACCGCAAGTGTACGAGGCACGTCTCCATGCCCCCCGTGAGACCGTACGTTCAGCGCCACCGTGCTCACCAACGCTACCCGCCGCCACCACACATCCTCTGAACTAGCCCAGCGGTGAATCAACCCATCCGGCACCTGCCCCTTCAGCCACGCTGGCCCCGCCAACGTGCGTGCAAAGGAATCCACAGACCACCAGCTGTTGATTCCCTGACCGAGGGCCTCCAGCTCCAATTCCCCCACCCTCTCGAATGCCCCCCGATGGTGGCGAATCAGCTCGTAAGCTACCCATCGCTGGCCGTGCGTTTCAAGGAGTTCTCTTGCCACAGCCAGAACATACTCTGGCTCCGCCTGCCTTAACTGCTGTGAGTACTTGCGGCGAATAGCGCGCACGCTCGGCGTGTTCTGAACCGGCAACGCACGGATCTCCGCGTCAATTCGGGAAGCCACTTCCCCTGGGTTGCTCAAGTTCAATCCCTTCCTCATCACCTACCGCCTCGACATCTGCCCAACGACGCGGCGGACGCCAGTTTGCCGCGCTGGCGATAAAGCTCAGCCGTCCGCCGGAACGCCAGCGGAGGCAGGGCGGCACCAGTGGGTGTTAGGCACGATTATGCTCTCCAATCACGAGAAAAAGCGCTCATAGTCATCGTGGTGACCAATCCAAAACCACGTAACCGTATCTCCTTCCAAAACGCCAACAGCACGATATCCCCGTGTTATCTGCACAGACCAAATGTTTTCCTCACGGTTGATGCACTTGAAGCGCAGGGAAGGGTGAAAAGGGTTCTGTTCCCACAACCGAAAGGCTTTCCTGGCTCTAGGCTTAATGCTTTCATCGAGGGAGGCGTAGGCTTCCCAAAACGAAGGCAAAGTAGCCGACTTCATAGCTGTCCAAAGTCCATAGGCTCTGCTTTGCCGGCGGCAATTTCTTTCTGGGCACGACGAGCCGCTGCAGCAAGTTTATCCTGTGTGCGCTTGAATAATGCATCCCACTGAAGCTCGTCTTGCAAGTCCAGGATGTACTCTCGCAGGTGCTCCACCACCCTTTCTTGCACTTCTTCGGGCAAAGATTCCAACATTTTCTCCACCGTTACGATAGCCGTAGAGGGCATTTTAACTCCTCCTAGTGAGCGTTCTCTAATTCACCCAACTCACATTTATTGTACCCGCAAATAATCGCGTAGACAAATGCCCAAGCTCAGCCGTCCGCCGGAACGCCAGCGGAGGCAGGGCGGCACCATTGGGTGTTAATCCGCTTTCTTGTCTAGCCCGATACTCGCTACCGCTGCAAGCTCGGACCACCCATAGCCTACTTCTTGAAGCAAAACTCCGCCAATCTCAATCTCCCGCTCTCGTACAAGCTGTCCCCCAAGTGTCTCATAGAATCGTCGGGAAGGGTTGGCAGAAAGTACCCAGACGAGCAAGTTACCTATACCAGCCTGAAGAAGTCTTCGGGCAGACGCACCAACCAACTTCCTACCAATACCCCGCCTCTGATAGGCTGGCAAGACGTAGAGGGCATAGATCTCACCTTTGTAGACCTCGTCCCCACTGCGCTCTGGTCCACCACTGGCAAAACCTACCACCTCTCCTTGTATCTCCGCCACCAAGAGAAAGCGCTCGGGTCCGATATTCTTGAGCCTCTCTCGTAAGCGCTGCGCATCTTCTTCGTAAGAGAGGTTGGCCAAATACTCGGCGGGAATAATCCCCGCATAAGCATTTCTCCAGGTATCTATCCGCACCCTTGCAACACGGGCTGCATCATCAACAGTTGCCTCTCGAATAAGCAATGAACCTGTCATTGGCGTTTCCCGTCAAACAGAATGTCACTGTATCTTCTCAATAGGTTGGGGTAGCGGTCGGTGAAGCGGCGACAGGCAACAGAACGTTAACAACGGACTGACCTACGGAGGGAGCCAAGATGCGCCCAGTCGGAGGTGTTCCACTCGTCTGGAGATCAGATCAGCGAGACCGGGTATCTTGTAAGCACCGGCGATGCGGTCATAGATGTACTCGTAGAAGCTGACGCCCAGTTTTTTCGCTGTGGCCTCCAGTGTGGCGAAAGTGTCCCACGCCTTTGTGCCGTCCTCGGAGCGGGTGCCAAAGCTGATCTTCCGCCTACGAACCCGTTTCCTGGCGGCGAGTTCTGCTGAATTGTTGTGCAGCGGAATCTCCGGGTGTACGAGCACCATCAGCATGGATGCTTTCTTGGCTTTGGTCTTGGCAATCCGCTCATCCAGCGCTTCATACCCGCTCACCGTCGAAAAGAGTTCATCAAACTCCTCGCTTAGACGGATACGGTCTTCTTCGCTCGGATGCCTGCGATAGACAAGCAACTGGCCGTAGAAGTTCCAGTAGCGCTTCAGGAAGTCATCCAGGAGTTGGCGATGATATGCGACGTGAGGGATGAGCTTCTTGTAGTGGCGGCCTTCGTGAATCCAGCATAGGGACAACTCATTTGTGACCAACTTGAACTGCGGTGCATCGTCGCAGATGAGCAGTTCCACGACCGGGAACCCCGTCTGGGCGTGGTAGGCCGAGATGGCAGCCGCGTCCAGTATCCGGCTGCGCTGTTGGGGACCCAGGTCAGGCAAGTGCTGGTTCAGCAAGCCTGTAAACTCGCTTTCACCCAACTCTTGCTCGCGGGGGAGACCGTTGAGTTGACCGATGAGCCGTGCAGAAACCCTGAGCGAACGAAGCAGTTCACACGCCTCGTCATTGAGGAGAAAGCGACGCTCGCTGGAGTTTCTGAGTACATCGATCACCGTCAGCCGGTCCTTCTTCTCCGTCGTGAAGTAGGCGCTGTAGAGTGGGTTGCACACGATGTGGCAGTGCTGATTCTGCCCGTTCACTCGTGCTCCTGTCTCATCAATGTGCTGCCAGGGGCTGCTGCGTAACCCTGCTTCGTAGATCGCCTCCTTCTCGGCGTGGAAGGTTTCCTTGTCCTTGATCAGGATGTTGGAGAGTTGCCCCGCCGAGAGCTGGATCCCGAAGTGGGCAAAGAATTCCAGGATCTTAGGCTCAGTGGCCTGCATGCCAAAATGCATCACGATCGCCAGCGACTTAATGCCGGGGCCATACTCCCCTTCGTAACCGGGAGGCAATTCAGCCAGGTACGTCTTGTTCTCCGATACAGAGTAATACTTCCGCTTCCGAAACAGGACGTTATCGGTGTGAATGCTGATGTCTTGCACCGTGACCTCTTCGTGGCCCTTAAACTCGGCATCCGCAGGCAAACGTTCCGGCTCAATGTCAAGCTCTTCGACGCGGTCGATCTTGACCCTATCCAGCTTGCGACGCTTCTTCCGCTCCTTCGGCTTACGCCGTTCTTGCTCGGAGGAATGGTCGGAGGACGCACGCTTCTTCCCGTTAGGCTTGATGTTGGGTTTCCCTTGTTCGCCCTTGAGGCGGTTGATTTCATCGCGCAGATGTTGAACTTGCTCACGCAACTCCTGGTTCTCTGTCTTCAGAGTCTCCACCAGGTTGAGCAGCATCACGATGGCCTGCCGTGCGCCCTCAAGGTCTTGGATTTGGTTGGGGTCAAAGCCCTCCAACAATGTGCTCACTCCATACGATCAGTCTGTGTGTGAATTAAGAGACAAACATCATCATCGTACCATCCATTCGTTTGTTTGACGTTAGAGAAATGTCAGAAATCTGTAAGAACCGCGCTACCCCCGGAATATTGAGAAGATACATGTCACTGTGTACAACAAGGCGGCCTAATGGCGCGGCAGACGCCGGCCCGCAGCCCCCCGGACGGTTAGCAAAAGGCCCGTCCTGCGCAGGGAAGGACGGGCCCTTCGACAGAGCTCAGGGCGTGCCCTTCGACAGAGCTCAGGACATGCCCTTCGACAGAGCTCAGGGCGTGCCCTTCGACAAAGCTCAGGGCATGCCCTTCGACAAAGCTCAGGGCATGCCTTGGTGGCACAATCGTCATCCAGGCGCGCCCTGTCCGCGCCGCTTTGCCCCGCCAGTTCGGCCAACAGCCGCGTGGCCTTTTATGCACAAAGCGCCAACCCATGGAGCGCATTGCTCATGGTTGGCGCTGTTCGTATCCATAACCTGACCTGCGGAACGCTTGCCGGCAACACCGGGATGCTCCTGACTACCGCAATACACCCGGGCGGTCCAGTGACCAGCGAGTGCAAGTTCAATCCAGCTTTGCGATTAGTATACCACAAAAGGCAGGGGTGGGCAAGCGGTTTTGCGCCGATGGACAAAATGTGGTAAGATGGGGATACACACGGCCCTGGTTCACGCGCGAGGTCGGCTGCGCAATGCTGCAGAAAGAGCGAAATGCCCCCTTCTGACCACGCTGCTGAGCGGCAAGAATCCTGGTGCTCCTTGCTCCCGGCGACGGCCCAGGCAGCCCGGCAAACTCTGATGGCCGTTCTGCTGATTCCCCTCCAGAGTCTCCGGTGTGTGTTATTCACCATTCTGAGCTCGGAGTCTGGCCCAGCACGCTTCAGAGCAGTTCTGGCGGCCCTCAGCTTCGAGCAGGCCCTCGCTGTGGCTGTCTTGCTGGTGTTGAATATGGTGCTGGAGGGAGCGGCCATGACCCGCTTCAAGGGGGCGCGGTTGATGGGGGGAAGGCTGTGCGGGCGACGGGATTGATTCGCGGCGAATCGTTGGACAGCCCAGCGCTGTGGGTTTCGGAGAGCTTGGACGAGGAGAGGGGGAAATGACTTCAGAGCCGGATAAGAGAGGGCAATCAGGTAGTGAAGGGCCGGAGAACAGGCGAGGTAGCTCTATTGCTATTTGGATTCCTATCGGCGTGGGATTGGGGATACCCCTTGGCTTGCTGTTGGACAACATCGCCTTGGGGATAGCGATAGGAGCAGCCATTGGTGTCGCCATTGGGGCCGCTATGGAGCAGAGGCAGAAGTAACTGCTGGGGCATTTCACTTTTGGGGCGAATCAGGTGTAATGCCCAGACCCTCCTCAATCTCGCGGAGTTCAACTCCGCGAAATCGAGGAGGGTCGAGTCCAAGGCAGCGGGTGGGGCTCTCCTCCGCGATCGAGAGAACCGGCTTGACGGATGGGATGCTTGGGCATGCACTAATCTCCTCAACTCCTTCGGACAGAATTGGCCCGCTGACTCCACACTACCCAAAGGTGATCAGATGTCGCTGACGTACCGCCATTTGCTTGCAGAAAATGAACATCAGCCCGGGGTGCTCTATTTCGGCGGCACTCGTATGGCCCTGCTAGACGTTGAAGCCGGTTTTGGAGGGTTGCGTCGTCAACTGGAAGCCCTGGTAGGGCGGCGGTTGACTGATGTGGTATTGCAGCAAGCCGGTGTCAACGGCGGGACCTCTTTCGCCCGCTCCTTTGTCGGGCGAAGAGTTGAGGACGACAGCCCTTGGACAGAGGATGACAAACGACAGGCGCTGTGTGATTGTGTAGCGGCTTATCAGGCCGCAGGTTTTGGTCAGTTCGAAGTAGAAGTGCTGGACTGGCCCTTCGCTGGCCCCGGCGAGCGTACTCGAGGAGAGCCACGCGGGCGCGTCCTGGTCCGCGCGCATGATGCGTTCGAAGCCTGGATGGTGCGGCGACACGGTCGCTCGTCCGAGTCACCGGTCTGCGCCTATACCGCCGGGGTGTTGGTAGGCTTTGTCAATGTGCTGGCTGGTCGCCACGATGTGGTCTGCATCGAGCGCGCCTGCCAGGCGCAAGGCGCTGCGGCTTGTCTCTTTGAATTGCTTCCGGCCGAGGCCGCTGGCGATGTCCCTGTCGTCGCCTCTGCTCCAGACCCCGGGCTTATCCGCCAACTGAATATGCTGGAACTTCTCTTCGACCGTATGCCGATGGGAGTGGCCGTGCTTGATCGTGAGTACCGCATACAGCGCTACAATCCCACCTGGCAGGAATTTGCAGACCGTTATGCTCCGCCCTCGGCAGCACCCCTACAGCCCGGCGTATATTATTTCGATCACCTGCCCGGCACCGAACCAACGGTTGTTCCCCTGTTTGAGCGCGTGCTGGCTGGCGAGACCATCCGTCAGGAAGCCGTGCGCCTGGAAGCGGAAGGTATCGTGACTTATTGGGATGTGGTCTTGGCCCCGCTGATTGAGGAGGGCGAGGTCGTCGGCATTCTGAACGTGACCGTGGATGCTACAGAGCGAGTAGAGGCCCGGCGCCACCTGGAACTGCGGATCGAGGACCGCACCCGTGAGCTGAGAACACT
>JACIWR010000289.1:4792-5825 GCA_014360845.1 Anaerolineae bacterium | reverse complement strand
CCCGTCCCGGGGGCGTCTCGGCTGAGAAAACCGCGCAAAAGACAGCGTCTTGCCGCATGGAACGTCCCCGGGACGGGGACTTGGAGCATAGGCTGAGTAGTCACCCCGCCAGAATGATGAACCATCTCCAGAAATTTCAGTGTAATTCCGTAGACCATCCGCCCATTCTTAACGCCGCATCTCGGCCAGTTCGCGTACCAGAGCCTTCTCCTTCTCCGTGAGTTTGGTGGGCAGTTGCACCCGAACTTTGGCGTATAAGTCACCCCGCTTCTGGGGATTTCGCAACTGCGGCATCCCCCTACCGCGCAAGCGGAATACGCGACCACTTTGGGTTTCGGGGGGTATCTTGAGCTTGACGTCACCATCCAAGGTGTGGACCAACACTTCACCCCCCAGGAGGGCGGTGTACAGGTCCACCGGTATCTCGCAGTGCAAGTCATCCCCATCGCGCTCGAAGACGGGATGGGGTAAGACTTTCACTTTGAGGAACAAATCGCCTTTGGCTCCACCGCCGACACCCGGGCCTCCCTCGCCAGCAATGCGTATCTTGGAACCGGTTTTCACGCCGGGTGGAATCTTCACCGTCAGGCGCCGACCGCCTTCTTTCTCCAGCACGCGCTGGGTGCCATGAAAGGCCTCCTCCAGGGTAATCTCCACCGGATGCTCATAATCCTGCCCTCGATAGGACCACGTACGACCACCCGTTTGCGCGGTGCGTCTCTGCCCGCCCATACCGCCAAAGATAGCCTGGAAGAAATCCGAAAAGCCGCCAAAGTCGCCAAAGAGATCGCCCAGGTCGCCGTATTCCACATGTACTCGTCCGCCGCCGGGCTGTCCGCCGGCGAACCACTGGCTCCAGTCGAAGCCGCGCGGGTCGCCGCCCATGCGCTGCCAGCGCTGATAATCGGCACCCAGTTGATCGTATTTTTTACGCTTTTCCGGATCAGACAGCACCTCGTACGCTTCGTTGATTTCTTTGAAGCGCTCCTCGGCTGCTTTGTCCCCTGGATTGACGTCCGGGTGGTACTTACGG
>JACIWR010000289.1:0-4782 GCA_014360845.1 Anaerolineae bacterium | reverse complement strand
CGCCGATAGGCTTGCTTGATGGTCTTGGTATCAGCGTTTTTATCTACACCCAGGATGCGATAATAGTCCTTGTATTCCATAACGCACTGCGCTCCCCCTTAAATACAACAGTAGCAACCCAGGTCACCGTGAAAGCGGCTCAACCAGGTTGCTTTCCTGTATTCAGAATTATAACACTTTAGTTTCCATCTGTCAAGTATCTTTCTAAAAGTAATATCAAGAAATCGCCCTTCGTAGCGCGGTGCGGCCTGTGAGTAGGGTAGGTTGGGCCCGGCTGGGCCGAGCGCAGGCTGGGAAGCCTGCACCACACTGCCTGTCGGATGGGCTCTTTTTACAGCACCTCCGAGACCAAAATGGAAAGTACCACCATCACCCCGGCGACGAGCATCAACACCGCTCCCCATGACAGGGCGCTCTGTTCTTCCTGATGTGCAAAGTGAGCCAGGTCGGTGGCGGAGCGGCTGGTCGTTCCACCAGCCTGGTACCGCCAGCTACTCCGCCCGCCGACGTTGCCCAGCCAGATGCAAAAGGCGATGAAGGCCAGCAGGCCGGCGTCATAAAAGAGGTAATCGGATAGGCGCAGAGATGTGACTCCGCCGGTGAGCCAGTAGGCGATCAACACCAGCAACAGGTTCACCGCCACCCCGATGAGCACTTCCATGGCGGTGAAGAAGACAGCTTTCAGTATAGACCTATTCCCCACCCTCGCTTGTCTCTCCCAGGAATTGCTCCGGGTTGATGATGAAAGGTGCGCCGCTGGGTAGAATCATCACCCGGATGTTCGGCGACAACTTTTCGATGTAGCGGTAGGTGAGCAGATTAGGATTCTCCGCCAGCGCATCGCTGATCAAGCGCAGAGCCTCCGCCTCACCCTCAGCCTTGGTGATGGCTGCGTCTTTGATGCCTTGTGCCTCTACTCGCCTTCGTTCCGCTTCCTGCTGTTCGCGTTGCAGCACGTACTGCATCTGCTCCGCTTGCTGTTGGGCGATCTGCTTCTGTTCGATAGACTGGGCGTAGTCCGGGGTGAAGTTCACATTGCGGATGTCGAAGGAAAGCAGCAGAAAGCCCTCCTTTTCGAAACGCTCTCGAATGTCATGCTCAATGGCCGTTTGAATCTCTCGCCGCTTGGGACCGTAAATATCGGTCACCGTGTTTTGCGAGACATAGTGGCGCACGATGGAGCGGATAGTGGGACGGATTAGGACTTCCACGTACGTGTCACGGAAATTGTTGTGCACGTGAGGTGCCTGGCGCGGGTCGATCGCATAGCGGGTGGAAGAATCAATGCCCACCTGTAACCCCTCGCGCGTCGGCGACCACAGGGAATCGTCTTGCATTGCCCCATAAGCAATTTGCTCGGGGCTGGGTTCCTTGGTCATAGTGTATACTTGTTCCCGGGTGCTGTAGCGATAGACCGTCTCCACATAGGGTATGATCAGGTGCATACCGGGATAGAGGGGGGTGTCCTTGGTGCCGGAGAAGGCGTTAAATACCACTCCCACCTCGCCAGCGTCAATGACCACGATGCTGGAGGACAGGGCACTGGAGAGCAGCGCCAGCACCAGAAGAATAGCCACTACCGAGATGCGAATCTTCCTATCCCGGCGACGAGTACGCTCCACTATTACCCAGACCACATAACCCACCAGAGCCAGCCAACAAAGGGTTGCCAAGCCACTGAGTAAGGTTGCGATTATCATAGTTTTGTGCCTCCTTCACGTAATTTGCATGGGCCGATTCATTATCCGGACGGTTGTCGTGATCGGGGTTGCGCGGTAAGAAACCGCGCCCACCATCGCTATTTCTATTATAATACGAACTGAGGCTCCATTTTGACTCCCAGCGGACAGAATCTACCCGACCTCCCGCCGGGAGAAGCCCGATGTGTTCAGCTTCTGGCCCAGGCTCCAATACTCGTTACCCAAGTAAGCTATCGGATGCACCCGGCCGTAATCTATGAACCCGGCCTCATCGAGCACATCCTCGTCCACTTGCACGGCTACAATCTCGCCCACAAAAAGGTCATGGGAGTTCAGCGAGATCATGTGCACCACCCTACACTCGATATTGACCGGGCATTCAGCCACCAGAGGGGTCTTAAGCTGCGAGGCCGGGACCGCGGTCAGTCCGCTCAGGTTGAATTTATTGGCGCGCACCTTTGAAGTGTGGCCGCAAATGTCCACTGCCTGTAACAGGTCCTCATCCGGGATGTTGACCACAAACTCGCCGGTTTGCTCGATGGCCGCCCGCGAATAGCGGTAGGGACGGACACCTATGGCCAATTGCGGTGGCGCTGAGGAAACCGTCCCCACCCATGAGGCAGTGAAAACATTGGGCTCCCCTGCCGAATCCAGGCAGGTAATCAACGTCACCGGCACCGGATACAGGGCAGGGAATGGTTTCTGAACACGCTTGCCCATCTCAATAAACCCTCCGTTTCGTCTCCAAGATCACCTGGCACCAGGGGACAGGTGACGCGACGGCAATCGGTGTCGCCAGCGGTACCACACACCCGCGGGATACCCCAGCATTTTGGCGACATCCCCGGTCACCACGATGATCGGCACCCAGAGCACCGCCCGCACGCGGTCGAAAAGGCCGTAGCGCTTGAGCATGGGCCACAGTCGCTGATAAGGTCTCCGCAGGACGAAAGCCGCCCCGGCCAGCAGGAGCAAAGACCACCAGAGGCTGTGTCCCAGGATCAGAACGAGCAAGGATGGCAATAGCACCAAATAAGTCAGGTATCGTATCAGGTGACGCTTACGCCAGGTGTCGGCTTTGCCATCGCCCCTGGCATAGAGATAATACTGACGGAAAAAAGCCCGCAGGCTGTGGCGAGGGCGGAAATAGGCCACGGCTTGTGGCACAAAGGGAAAGGAGTCGAAGAGCTCATACAGGCGAAGATCAAAAACCAGGTCCTCGCAGTAATCCAACCACTCCGGATAGCGCCCTACCCGCTCCCACGTCTCTCGGCGATAAGCTACCGAGCGGCTGGAGGGGAGAAAGCAATGGGGATTTATATCTTCCAGGGCCGGCAGCGTGGTCGCTCCTAAAGCGGTCTCAAACACGGTCTGCGGGTCGGGCAGGAAGAAGCCACTGACCACCGGCACGGTGCTATCCTCTTCCAAAGGCCGCAGCAGATCGGCCAGCCAATTGGGGCTGAGACGCACACCCGCGTCCGTGCAGGCGATGACATCGTGGGTAGCGGCTTCGATGGCGGCGTTGCGCCCGGCGGCTATATTGGTGCCCGGACAAACCAGCACGCGCAACGGCAGTACACCTTTGGCCGCGTATTGCTCCAACACGTGTCTCGTGCCGTCCGTGGAACCCCCGTCCACGATCACAACCTCATCGGGAGCACGAGTCTGTGCGGCCAGAGAATCCAACAGGCGATGAATGCTGTGTTCTTCGTTTTTAACCGTGGCTATCACGGAGACTTTTACTGGCAAAGGCCCCCTCTTGCAGTGCCGGCGCCTGTTCTCCGAAGACTGCTTCAGACCAGCCAGCCGGGCGATTCCGGCGTTCGGGCGCGGCGCGGCATGTTTGTATCCTTGTGTCCATTATAGCACACCGCCCCAAGGGTGTCAACGAGTCCTTTACAGGGGTGCATTTCAGTTTCGGGGCAGGTTTGTCCCGTAGCGGCCGACCGCTGCTGCGTCCTGAGTGAAAGCGAAGGGCTGCGTCCTGAGCGGAGACGAAGGGCTGCGTCCTGAGCGGAGACGAAGGGCTGCGTCCTGAGCGGAGACGAAGGGCTGCGTCCTGAGCGGAGACGAAGGGTGCCGGCCTACGGTGGGCAGGGCTTGTCCTGAGCCTCGGCGAAGGGCCTGTCCTGAGCCTCGGCGAAGGGCCTGTCCTGAGCCCCGACGAAGGGCCTGTCCTGAGCCCCGACGAAGGACCGCCCGCCGCTACATCAAGGCAAACCTCCGTAGGGGCGCAGCGCCGCTGCGCCCCTACGGGATGCCAACTCGCCCCAAAACTGACGCACACCCGCTCGGATCACTGATTTGCATGGCCGGCGATTCCGGGGTACAATTAAATCGGTAAGCCCACAGCGTGGGGAGCAAGCCAGCTTGTTCCTGTGCTCCTACCTGGAGGAGTCAACTATGAGCACCAAGATAACCGAATTGACAGTGGATGAACTCAAGCAAATCATCGCCACGACAGTGGAGTGGAAACTTTCAGAGCTACTTGGCGACCCGGATGAGGGTCTGGAGCTGCGAGAGGAGATCAAAGCCAGACTGCGACGTTCCCTGGAGGCAAAACGAAGCGGAGCCAAAGGCATTCCAGCTCAAGAAGTCGCCTCTCAACTGGGCCTGGAGTGGTGAAGTGTTCCACCTGGAATTGATGCCCGAGGCCAGGGATGATCTCGCCAGTCTAGACAAGTCTATAGCCCAACGGATTCTCAATAAGCTCCGCTGGTTAGCAGAGAACTGCGAAGAAATCACGCCGGAACCATTGACTGGCGATTGGAAGGGCTTGTTCAAACTACGGATTGGCAGTATCTTCTCAAAATGTAGGGGCGAACCCTTGCGGTCGCCCAGGCGGGCAGGTGCAAGACCTGCCCCTACCCCAAATTATTGAGAAGATACGATTGGCAGCTATCGAGCCCTCTACACCATCAACCGAAGTGAAAAGCGAATTACTGTTCACATCATCAAGCACCGGCGTGAGGTCTATAAATAATGCAATAGCCCTCTAGCACATCTCATTGCAAACAACGCGATAACTGGCGTCGCGGTGATCCCGATTTAAAAAGTGATCCTCGCACCCCTGCGGGCCTCC
>JACIWR010000288.1 GCA_014360845.1 Anaerolineae bacterium | reverse complement strand
CGAGAGGGTGGTGGAAAAAGGGGGGCCTATTTGGGGGTGATGAAGGAGAATCATGGGGAGGTGAGGGAAGCGCTGCTAGTGGGGCTACAGGGGGAGAAAGGGGGGTCTCCGCCCGATTGGAGGGAGTGTGAGCGACAGCACGGGCGATTGGAAGTGCGGGAGTACTGGTGGGTGGAAGCGGACTCGGAGATGGAGGCTTATCTGGAGCGGGAATATGGCTGGCCGGCCGTGCGCTGGTACGGGCGGGTGCGTCGTCGGAGAAGGCCTCTTTACCGGAGCGAGTGGAGCACGCAGGAAGTTGTGGTGGTGTATGGCACGCGACGAGGGCCTATGCCGACTCCTCAGCAACTCAGCCGTTGGACACGGGGGCACTGGGAAGTTGAGAATTGCGTCTTTTGGGTGTTGGATGTGACCTATCGGGAAGACCAAAACCACGCCCGGAAGATCGGTCGCCCGCTCCATGCCTTCCGGTGTGCGGCGATCAATATGATTCGCCAACAAGGTTTCCGCTACATTCCGGATGGCCGCAGAGCGGCTGCCGCACGTCCAGACCGAGGCCTGGCTTGGCTCGATGTATGTTAGAGCATTGATAAGCCCTGGGTCTGCCCAGTGTGTTGGCGCTGTTTGTATGAAATGTGCCTTTGGTAGTTTGCTTGGGGCTGATCCTCGGCCATTCGGCGTGGAGGGGGACGTAGGCGAGGGAGCGGCGTGAAAGTGAAAATATTGGTGGTAGATGACGAACCAGACATACGCGAGATTCTGGTGAGGTATCTATCCGCGCCGGGCTACGAGGTGGCGGCGGTTGCCGGCGGGCAAGAGGCCCTTGCCCTGGCAGAGGCGGGAGACTTTGCCCTGGCTCTGGTGGACATCTCCATGTCGGGTATGTCCGGCCTTGAGTTGCTGGCGGAGCTGAAGCGGCTGGCCCCTGATATGCCCGTTGTTCTGGTGACTGCCTATCTCAGTTCCAGGGGGAAGGATGAGGGACTGAAGCGGGGAGCCTGTGGCTACCTGGTTAAGCCGTTCACCGAAGCAGAGGTGCTGGCTGCCGTGGAGCTCGGGCTGAGAGATCCGGAGGCGGTGCGAGCGGGGGATTTGCTGATTGATCTGCGGGCGCGGCGGGTGGTGCGCAGGGATGAGGAGGTGTGTTTGACGCGCCTGGAGTTTGACCTGCTGGCCTATCTGGTGCGGAATGCGGGGCGGGTGGTGGGGTACGATGAGTTGTTGCGGGAGGTGTGGGGGTATGCAGGTGATGCAGGGAGCTATGAACTGGTGCGGATGGCCATGAGCCGCCTGCGAGGCAAGATTGGGGAGAATGCGGCACAGCCCCAGTACATTGAATGTGTGCGAGGAGTGGGGTACCGATTGGTCCGGAGGAGATGAAAAGAGCTAGAAGGACGTGCCCGTCGGGATGGTGGGCGCGTTTTTGTTGCAGAACTGTTATAAAACTGTTACAGTTCTGTTACCAAAAGTGGAGTGGTGTGTTGATATAATAATCCTGATTTACCATGGGTTGAACCTTGAACGGTTGGTTTTCGAACGGGGAGGTGAGAGTAATGTGGCCAAACACATCATTCGGGCGTTAGAGGTCATGTGAAGTTTGATAGACAAGATTTAAAATTTGGACAAGGAGGACGGTGATGAAAAGGCGATATTTTACAATTGCTGTAGTCCTTGCTGCTGTCTTGTTGGTCTGCAGCACCATTTTAGCCCCTGGTGCTGTTGCAGGTCCCCCTGATGGGGATCCTCCTCCAGATCATGGTGTAGTTAAGGAGGTTTTAACTACTCTACCAGAGATACCGGAAGATTGGGTGGTGGTGCGCGACGAGACTTACGCATACCATGACAAAGAGGGACGGTTAGTTAAGGTAAGGGAGGCCGAGTATCTTGCTCCGCCGAGCCCAAAACCGCAATGCGAGCAATGTGGCACGAAGGCCTATTCACGGGCCTATTATTGTTCGTATTGGAGTTCAGGAAGCGATAACAAGTCCAATCAGGTAGGCGGGGTAACTCAGCACCTGGTTACGTACTACACTCGATACCATTGGACCGGCCCCGGGAGCAGCCCTGGCGATAGCGCGTGGTATCTCGACCATAGCGACGTGTGGTGGACACGCAGTAGTACAGCTTGGTCTACAGGACAGACTCACGTCTTTATTGCAGACACAGCTGGTTCCGTTGACTGCTATAACAACAAGAAGACGTATGGAGAGTATAATGATTGGTTTACGCCTTACTGGTATAGCAATGACCGTACCTACACATACAGGTACATTACCTCCGGCCGCGGTATTCTGGCGAGCCCACCGGCTAAGCGACGCACACATCGAGTAGGCCCCACACCTGTCGAACTCTACGGCAACTATTATGGCACTTTACCGTCGCTACAGAATCAGTATTGGATAGGTGGACACTAAACTTGGCTAGCGATGTGGGGTCCTATGACCTGCTTGTGTAAATCAAAAGCAAGTCAGGGACCTACCGCTTAAAAACTGTGTCACGGCACTGGAGCTCTCAGAAAATGGGTAAAAGCAAACGAATTGCTGCGCATATAGCCGCCTCGATCTTGGCACTGGCACTTATCGCCTTATACGGCTGGCGAGCCAATCAGTTTTTAATCCACCATTTGGATGTTGCTAACGACTGGGTGTCGAATCGCCGAATCGCCGAGTTTCAACCGCTGTTGGCTATTTTGATCTTAGCGGGCATCCTGGTCCGTCTGCCCCACTTCGTTGATCAATGGCTAGGACTGACGTCAAGGGACACAACCCTCCAGCCAAGGAAGCGGCAACGCCTCCGAATCAATTGGGTACCACTTCTGACCCAAGGCTTACCGGCCATACTGTTAATGGAATTCCCTTCTTACCTTCTCCTAATTGGACAGGCGATCTGGAGAGACCCATTCTACTTGGTACCGGTCGAGGTGATATTCATGTTCGTGGGTTATGGCGAATTTGTGTGCAACTCATTGGCCGCTTTCTGGCTAGGTGGCACGCTGGTTGATGCGCTTGAATTCGTTGACTATCGGACTGCGGACAAAGAAGGCGTTGGCATGGGCATCAAGTAGGGTGATTTGTGGTATATATTGATACCGGCTTGACTTGGGTTGAGCTTCTGCAAGGGGGAGGTGATGAGGGTGTGAAAATCGCTCGAGTGTATCACCTGTGGTGTGCCGCCAGGGTGCGATGCCTACTCCCCCTGAAATTGGTTTAAGCCCGTCCAGCGAGGTAGAGAGCACGGATAGCTCTCTACCCCTTCACATATGTGTGAGTGAACCAGTAGGAGGTAATGACGATGCGAAAACCAGAGCTCACCCGCATACTCATTGGCCTGGCGGTGGTGGCCGTGGTCATCACCGCCGGAATAGCCCTTTACCTGACCACTGCCTTGCCAAAGGAGAAAACGGCCTCCCTCGCCAACTACCGAATCGCTTTCGTCTCCACGCGGGACGGCAACCCGGACATCTACGTGATGGACAGCGACGGCCAGCACCAGCGGCGGCTGACCGACCATCCCATAGCCGATCTCTACCCTGTCTGGTCACCCGACGGAAGGCAAATCGCCTTCCTGCGGATCAACGAAAGTCTGGCCTTCGGGCGGATGACCCTGTCCACCGCGGATAACGGGCTCTACCTCATCAGTGCCGACGGCAGCGGTGAGGTGCGCCTCACCCCACCGGAGATGACCACCTTTGCCCTCGTGCCTCCGGCCTGGTCGCTGGACGGCACTTGCTTGGCCTTTGTCGTGTCCCGCCGGGCTATCGGCGACGAGACTGCTATCATGCGCCTTGACAACACCGTGGACGACGTCTATCTCGTCGCCCCGGACGGCGGCGATCTCACGCGGATTGTCAAAGGGGCCCTCGTCAACCAGTTGGCCTGGTCGCCCGACGGCCAACACTTTCTCTTCTGTTCGTCAGAGCGTAAGCTGTACCTGGTGTCCCGTGATGGCGGCGAACCGAAGTCGCTGTACGAGGACAGCCGCCCGCGATACGTCACCTGGTCGCCCACCGGTCAGGAGATTGCCTTTTACTCCGACCAGGACGGGCTCATCTACCGCGCCCCGCTGGAGACTGGGGAGAAAGTCGCCATCACCCACAGCCCGCTGTTCCTGTCCGCGCTGACCTGGTCACCCGATGGCGGGCAACTGGCCTTCGTCACCGCTGGAGGACCTGGTGAACCACGCGAACTCTACGTAGTGCCCGCCGCTGGTGGTGATCCCGTTCGTCTGAACGCGGTGGATGGGTGGCTTTCGTGGCCGGCCTGGTCGCCCGATGGCCACTGGCTGCTGCTCACGGTCGTGGAGCTAACCGCCGGGGGCCGCATTTCGCCCTCCGCCCTCTACGCCGTCGAGGTGGCCGCCGACCGGGCGATCCGGTTGACCGGGAAGGATGACTTCGACGGGATGGGGGCATGGGCCCCGTAGTACCTTCCAAGTGAGATCCTTGCCCGTTGGGCAAGAATTTCGCCACACAGGACACGAAGGACTCCAAAGACACGAAGGGGAAGACGTAGCCCCCTTCGTGCTCTTTGTGTCCTTTGTGGTCAGGCTTTGGGCTCCGGCTAAGCCGGGTTAGGGGGGGCGCCGGGAATTGTGTTCCCGCTGCTTAGATCCCCTTGCCTTCGTACATCTCCGGAGCGCAATCACCGTGTCGGAAAACCTAAGGAGCCACCTGCCGGCCTTAGACTTATGTCAAACATGAGCCGCAGCGATTTGACATCGCTGGGGCTCGTGATATAATTTATCAGTACCGTTCGGCTCAATTGAAATCGCTCTCCCTGGTGCTTCGCGCCAGGTGCTGGTCTGCGCCGACCCTTCCCTCTGGCGCGACAATGTCATTGTCGGCGAAGGCCGCACATCGGCTAAAGACCCAAAGGATGATTTCCAATCACCACTGAATAGCGGCTTTACCAGAACTAAGCGGGTGTTTAACTGTCCTCTACTTTTCAGGCATCAGATGTGAGGAAGCAGTGCCGTTGATCTCCCAAAATCATGGGCCTGTACGCACAAATCTGTTGACTACCGCGGCTATTTGCACAGCGTTTACCAGGAGCTTTGCTTCTCATCCCCATTGCCTGCCCCCGGTGAGCCCCTGCCTCTGTCCCCGATCCCCTGTTCGCGATAGTGAGTGACGAATTGAAGGAGACGATGATGACTCAGGAGATTCTCGATTTAACCGCCCCCACGCGAGACCGTGCTTTCTTGAAAGCGCTCGTTCCTGATGAGAAACTGCGGGTGTGTATCCAATGCGGCACGTGTACGGCCTCTTGTGCCAGCGCCTACGCCATGGATTACACCCCGCGCCAGATTTGGCGCATGGTGCAGTTAGGTCTTCGAGACGAGGTGCTCAACAGCAAGACCTTCTGGCTGTGTAGCACCTGCTACGCCTGTACCGTGCGCTGTCCGCGCGGCATTCCCTTGACGGAGACTATCGGCGCTCTGAAGCGGATGGCTATAGCCAGAGGTATTCGTCGCTACAAAGAGAGCAGCAACTTCTACCGCGCTTTCATGGATGTGGTGCGGCGCTATGGGCGGGTGGACGAGTTGGAACTGATGGTGCGCTATTTCCTGTCTACTAATCCCCTGGCTATGATCGGTTACACGCCCCTGGGATTGGCCATGCTGACCCACGGCAAGGTGACCGGGCAAGAGGGCCTGCGCATGGCTCCTCGCCTGGTAGGTGTGGGGAGAGGGGGCAGGCTGAATGCCCTGTTCCGTAAAGTCGAGGAATTGGAGGCCGAGCCATGAGATATTTCTACTATCCGGGCTGTTCCATGAGTAGTTCCGCCCTGGAGTACGACGTTTCTGCGCGAGCTGTGTTGCAGGCCCTGG